>JBARBA010000153.1:0-18055 GCA_049792555.1 Anaerolineales bacterium | reverse complement strand
GATACCAATTGCACCATGCTGCTGATTGCCGGGCGTGTGTTGGACGCGCACAATAACCCCAAGATCGGTTTGATCGTTAAAATGGGCGGCGGCCTGCCCGGAAAATCGTTCGTCCCGCCTGACGTGAAGTTGACCGGTATCGCGACGGCTTATGGCCCAAGCGGTTTTGAGTTCGACACTGGTATGGCGCCTATTGCAAGCACCGATACGCTCTGGGTACAGCTTTTTGACCAGACCAGCGCGCTCTCCAATCAAATTCCCATAACGACATATAACGACTGTAAAAAGAATCTCATCCTGGTTAATTTCCAGGAGAAATAAACGCAAGGCCCGCGCCATCAAAAGCGCGGGCCTTTTTGATTCCTGGTTTAACCGTTTACATCTGTCCGAATGGGCGATAGAGAATCCTTGACAAAACTTTCTTAATCTCATAGAATTAATTAGATACATATCTAATTAAAACGACGGAAAGAAGGTCTGCCATGGAACAAAATGAAATGCTCGAATTTGTCAAAGCCCTCTCCCACGCCGACCGCCTGCGTGTGATTGGCGCACTGGCCCAGAAACCGGCCTCCACAAAGGAAATCTCTGAAACGCTGGGCATGCCCGTCCGCGACGTGTTCCAGCATTTGACGATGCTCTCGCACGGCGGCGTGGTGGCCGAACAGGACGACATTTGGCGGATTGACTCTCAGAATATGGAAAACCTGTCTCGCAAGCAGTTCGAGGGCCAGGCGCGCGAGGCTTACCAGCCCGCGCCCGATTTGAGCGAGAAACCGCGCAAAATACTGGCCGCCTACCTGAATGCGGACGGCAGCATCAAACAAATCCCATCGCAGGCCGGCAAACTTCAAGTCATTCTCGATTACATCCTGGAGGCTTTCACGCCCGGCGTCATCTACACCGAGAAGGAAGTCAACACGATCATCCGCCGCTTCCATCTCGATACGGCCGGCCTGCGGCGCGATATGATCGACCGGGGCATGCTCCAGCGCAAAAGCGACGGCTCACAATACTGGCGGCCGGCATGACCGAACAAAACGCCGAACTGGTGACGGTCTTCAAAGCCCTGGCGGATGCCAGCCGCCTGAAAATTGTCGGCCTGCTGACTCAACAACCCTACACCGTGGAGCAACTGGCCGCCATGTTGGGCCTCAAACCCTCGACGGTTTCCCATCACCTGTCGAAGCTCTCGGAAGTGGGCCTGGTCTCTGCCCGGGGCGAGGGTTACTACAGCGTCTACCAACTCGAAAAGGCTGCCCTGGCCGATAATATGCAGCGCATCTTTTCCAGCGAGCACATCGCCTCCGTCGCCGCCGACGTGGACCTGGATGCTTTCGAGCGCAAGGTGGTCGGCGACTATTCGCTGCCGGATGGCCGCTTGAAAACCATCCCGGCCCAACGCAAGAAACTCGAAGCCATCCTGCGCTACGTCGTCAAAGCGTTTGAGAAAGACAGGCGCTACAGTGAAAAACAGGTCAATGAGATTCTGTCCCGTTTTCACGAGGATACGGCTTCGCTACGACGTGAGTTGGTTGGATACAAGTTGATGGCGCGCGAAGGCGGCGGCGGTGAATATTGGCGGATCGATTAGAATAGGATGAAACCATCCGCGCGTTGGACTCGTACACAAGGCAGAGAAATCACGGCAACGCAGCCCTTTGGGATGGGCCGTCTGCCGAAATCACAAGGAGAGTAAAACATGAAAGAACGTGAACGTCACTCGCTTTTCTTCCCCCTGGCTTTGATTGCCGCCGGTGTGATATGGATATTAATCAGCATGGGCAAAATCCCGGCTGAAAACCTGTGGGCGCTGGCGCGCTTTTGGCCTTTCCTGCTGATCGGCGCCGGGGTAGGGTTGATCCTGCGTTCGTTTTGGGCACCGGCCCGCATGTTGGTGGACGTGCTCGTCGTCGGGGCGGCGGTATTGGTCATCGTTTTTGCGCCACAGCTCGGCTGGGCGACGCCCCAGTGGGGCCTGGGGGCAGGATTCACCTTCAACGGCGGTGTGCCCGGCTCCGGGAAGGTGGTTTCGCAGACGCGCGAGGTGAGCGCTTTCACGTCCATCTCGCTCTCGTACCCTGCCGAAGTGCTCATCCAGCAGGGAACGGCTGCATCGGTCAAGCTGGAGGCTGAAGACAACCTGGCTCCGCAGTTGGTCGCCGAGATAACGGATGGCACACTGACCATCAAAAACAAGGTCTCCAATTGGAACGAACGCGTCAACCCAACCAAGCCGGTGCGCATTACAATCACGGTCAAAGATTTGCATGAACTTGATTTCCCCGGCGCCGGAAGCGTGCGCATCGAGAAACTGGAGACCGATAGCTTGAGCGTGCGTTTGAACGGCGCAGGCGCGCTGACGATTGACCAGTTGAAGGCACACACGTTCGATTGCAGCCTGAGCGGCACGGGGAGTATCACGGCCAGCGGCGCGGCGGATAAACTAACCCTGAAGATCAGCGGCATTGGCAGTTTCAGTGGCAAGGATTTATTGAGCGCAAGCGTCGGCGTAAACTTGAGCGGCGTAGGCAGCGCCACCGTCCACCCGACGGAGAATTTTTCGGCGCAGGTCAGCGGTGTGGGATCGGTGCGCTATTATGGCAACCCACGGGTGGATGATGAGCACGTTAGCGGCTTGGGCAGTGTCAATAAAGTCGGGGAGTAGGGGATACAGGCGACGGTCACCTTTCCCAATACAGCACAAGCAAGAAAAAGGCTCCCCGGCGAGGGGAGCCTTTTTCTTGCCGGGGTGATTTACACCGCACCCCTTGACACCTAGTATTACTAGGTATATGATCCAACCCATGATTGGTGAAACGCTCAAAGGACACCTGGATTTGCTTTTGCTGGCCGTGCTCGAAAATGGCCCGGCGCACGGCTATGCCATCATCGAGACCCTGCGCCTGCGCAGCGGCGAAGTGTTCGACCTGCCCGAAGGCACGATTTACCCGGCGCTGCACCGCCTGGAAAGCCAGGGGCTGCTTGCCAGCGCCTGGTCCGAAGACTGCGCGCGCCGCAAGCGCATATACCGGTTGACGCCCAAAGGCAAGGAAGCGCTCGCCCAGCGCCAGCAGGAATGGCGCAAGTTTTCGCAGGCTGTCAACGCGACGATTGAGATATGAGATGAAAACCGACCGGATCAAAACGTACTTGCGTACACTGGAACGCGATCTCTGGATGCGCGGGCTGGCAGACGCCGAAACCCTGGCCGAGATCGAGAGTCACCTGCTCGAAGCCGTCGAGCGCGGACAGGCGCGCGGACTGAGCCTGGAAGAAGCCGAACGGCAAGCGCTGGAGCACTTCGGCCCGGCCAACGTTGTCGGAACTGCCTTTGAAAAGGAAAGGAAAGCCCCCATGCAAAAGGTACTTTTAGCGCTCGGTCTGCTGGCAGGATTATTGCTGGCCTATGTCGATTCACTGCCCAAATGGGATGATACCGGCATCCTGGTGGGGATGCTGCTGCTGACGAGCGGCCTGCTGGCGCTGTTGGGTTATCGCCGTCCCTGGCTGCTGGCCCTGGCGGTTGGCCTGTGGATTCCGCTACACGATGTTTTCGTGCTGCACGATGCGCGCATTTTCGTGGTGCTGCTGATCCCCTTCGTGGGAGCATACGCAGGATGGGCGGTCTACCTGGCGCTGCGCAAGACATTGCATCCGGCTTGAAAAAAGATCATCCCAACTCAGGAGACCCGCGCCGAATGAGACTGGTCGGCAGAGTGGGCGATGCAACCCCTGTAGTGCGGAGTGGACCTGCACTGCTAACCATGATTGGGCTTGCCTTCTCGGTTAGAAGTGCGCAGCAGGTTGGTGCAGAACCTTCACCTCACGGTTGATACGGTCACTTAACTCAGTTTCAGCAACTTCAAGTTCATAGCGGACCTGTAACCGCAACCAAACTGCCGCGCTTGTGCCAAAATAGCGCGCCAGGCGCATAGCGGTATCCACTGTGATGGCTCGTTGACCGTTGACAATCTGGCTAATACGAATAGGCGTAACGCCAATATCATGCGCCAGGCGATATTGACTCAAGCCGAGCGGTTTCATGAAGTCCTCGAGCAAAACTTCACCGGGATGAATTGGGGAGAGCAGCTTATCCATAGTTTTCACCTTTACGAGTGATAATCAACAATCTCCACGTTTCTGGCTTTATTCTCAAGCCACTCGAAACAAATTCGCCATTGGTCGTTGATGCGGATGCTATACTGCCCGGCTCTGTCCCCCTTAAGCTTCTCCAGCCTGTTCCCGGGTGGAGCAAGCAAGTCTTGCAGGTCATCAGCATCATCAATGTAAATCAATTTGCGCCGGGCGGTGCGTTGAATATCTTTCGGCAATTTCGTGGAAGTGTTGCCAAGAAAGATTTTCTTTGTCTCATCAGAAGCAAAGGTTTCAATCACAGCGCAATAGTATCACGACGCGATAATATTTTCAAGACTCTACTTTGCTGAACGTTTTAGAACACCAACGTAGTTATCGAGTGCGGAAGGCTTTTCGCGTCAGCGGCTTTTCCATCGATCCACAGCTTGTACTCCACAGTCCGGTCTGTCGTGTTCAACACGACCACCGCCGTTGCGCCATCCGGGTTCACGAAGGCAGTCGTTTGCAGCGCATCACGGTTGGATGAGCTGATGATGCGTTTCGCGCCCGGTTTCACGAATTTAGAGAAGTGGCCCAGGTAGTAGTAAATGTTGGTGTAATGCACCTCGCCATTCCTGGTATCAGCAATGATTGGCGCGAAACAGAAGTTGCCCACATGGTTGGGGCCGCCTTGCTCATCCAGGATTACGTTCCAGTCGGTCCAGGCTGCGGCGCCCGCGTTGAAGTCGTTCACCATCGAATGTCCGTAATACTCGCCCAACGCCCAGTCATTCACCCGGTTGAAGTCAAACTTCTCAATGCAGCCTTCCGTGAAGATCAGGTTGGCAGCCGGGAACGCTTCTTTGACCCTTTTCACGTTGTCAAACAACATGCCGCTGCCGGTCCACGTCTCATACCAGTGATACCCAATGCCCCAGATGTACTTGGCTGCTTCGGGGTCATTTAGCAGGGCGCTGGCTCTTTGGTAGACCAGGTCCCGGTTGTGGTCCCAGGCAATCAGCTTTTTATCGGCCATGCCGTTTTGGTGGAGGGTCGGCCCGAGGTAGTCTTTGATGAAATCGCGCTCTTCTTCACCGGTAAACAGGCAGGACTCCCAGGTTTGTGTGGCCATCGGTTCATTTTGGACGGTTAAACCCCAGATTGGAATCCCCGCCTTCTCATAGGCATGGATGAACTTAATAAAGTAGTTCGCCCACGTTTGTCGATGCTCCGGCAACAGTTTGCCGCCTTTCAGCATGTTGTTGGTCGTCTTCATCCAGGCGGGTGGACTCCACGGGCTGGCAAACATCGTCAGCTTGCCCCCGGCGGCTTGCGTTGCTTGTTTGATGAATGGAATGCGGTATTGCTCGTCGCGCCGGATGCTGAAACTTTCCAGGGCCTGGTCGTTCTCCTCCACGTAGGTATAGCTCCCGCTGGAGAAGTCGCTGCTGTGGATGGTGGTTCTGGCCAGGGTATACCCAATTCCGTTCCGGGCGTCGTAGTACGCCATCAGCATTTCCCGCTGCCTGGCCTTCGGCATTTTGGCAAAAGTCTCGGCTGCGGCATCCGTGATCGCGCCCCCTATGCCCACGACGGTCTGGAAGGTTTTCGCTGGGTCGATGAACACGCACACCTGCGTCTCCGGCGGCTGCCCGAAGTCTTCGAACTGCAACGTCGCGGTTTTGGCTAAACGGTGGTCTGTGTTTTGGGCTGTGGTATAGACAATCACCGGCTTGTTGCTGACATCAAAGTTGCTGGTTTGTGTGTTGGACAAGGTTGCTCCTGCTGCGATAAAGGCGAGTGCAGACAGCCAGGTAGACAATGCAATCCCCGTAGTGGAACGGATGTCTACCCTGACGGGCACACATCCAGACCTTGCTTGAGATATTAAATAACGCCTTCTTTTTTTAGCGTTTCTTCAAGCGTTCCCAAAGAAATGGGTTTAATCAACACAGCGCGCGCGCCGTTGGCAAGGGCATGTTTAATCGTTTCTGGCTGACCGTCACCTGTCACGATAAATACCGGCACATCAATCAAGCGCGGCTCGCGGCTCATAAAGCTTAATACGTCAAAACCGCTTGTGCCCGGCATATTAATATCCAAAAAAACAACACCGGGTTGTTCTGTTTCCAATGCCTTCATCGCCTGTCCTATGCCGTAAACGGCGTGGGCCGCAATCTGAAAGCGTTTCAATAGCAGCACCAGCAAATCTGCCGCAGTGCGGGAATCGTCAATTACAAGTGCAGTTGTCGTCATTTCATCTCCCAAGTAGATCATTACAGTGTTGCTATATCATATCTTAAAAACCATTAACGGCGCTTTGAAATTGTTGGCCTTTGAGTTACTGCTCCTGCTGTAGGGACACAGCGGAGGAAATACAGGATTTCGACATTCCCATCGTCCCGCTGTGTCCCTACGGGGTGCGGGCGCGGTTGTATGGCATAGGGACTGCGCACGTCCCGACCTGCTAACAATAGTTGCTCATTGTTGGTTTCGATACGGCGGGACAGCACCGCCTACTCAACCAACGACAAATGTTGCTTTACGAATGCCCTAAAATCGGGTGCGGACGGTACGGCTCTTCCAGCCGCTTGATCTCCTCAGGCGTGAGTTTAATCTCCAGCGCGGCGATGGACTGGTCGAGATGCTCCATCTTGCTGGAACCGATGATCGGGGCGGTGATATAGGGCTTGTTCAGCACCCAAGCCAGCGCGACCTGCGAAGGGCTGACGCCGCGCTCGGCGGCCACTTGCTGGGCGCGCTCGGCCACGTCGAAATCCTCGTCGCGGTAATACATGGCGTGGGCGTAATCGTCCGTCTGGGCGCGGATCGTGTCGTTGACTTCGCTGCGCTTGCGGCTCAAAAATCCGCGCGCGATGGGGCTCCAGGGGATCAGGCCGATGCCCTGATCGATGCAGGCCGGGATCATTTCGCGCTCTTCCTCGCGGTAGACCAGGTTGTAGTGGTTCTGCATCGAGACGAAACGCGTCCAGCCGTTGAGCGCGGCGGTGTACTGCGCCTTGGTAAACTGCCAGGCAAACATCGATGACGCGCCGATGTAACGCGCCTTGCCCGCCCTGACTACGTCGTGCAGCGCTTGCATGGTCTCTTCGATGGGCGTGCTATAGTCCCAGCGGTGAATCTGGTACAAGTCGACGTAATCCATGCCCAGGCGGCGCAGCGAGGCGTCGATGCTGTCCAGGATGTGCTTGCGCGAGAGACCCGCGTCGTTTGGCCCCGCGCTCATCGGCATAAACACTTTCGTGGCGACGACCACGTCCTTGCGCTGCACGCCGAAATGGCGCAGCGAATTGCCCAGCACTTCTTCACTTGCGCCCAGCGAATATATGTCCGCAGTGTCGAAGAAGTTGATGCCGGCGTCCAGGGCGCGTTTGACGAACGGACGCGCTTCCTCTTCTTCAAGCACCCAGGCGCGCCAGGTCTTCGAGCCATAGGTCATCATGCCCAGACACAGGCGTGAGACTTTTAATCCGGTTTTACCGAGGTTGGTGTATTCCATGAGGGAGTCCTTTCTCTAAAAAGCTGATGAGGGATACATCGTATTGCGTAGTGCGTATTGCGTAGACTACCGATACGCGCTACGTAATACGCAATACTTTCACTTCACAATCGTCAATTTTGCCAAACTCGCCGCCAACCGCTTGATGCCCACACTCGCAAAAACCACGTCCACGATCTCGTCGCCATCCTGCATGCGGCTGTCGAGCACGATGCCTTCGTTCCAGGTGGGATGGGTGACGCGCATCCCGGCGCGGTATTGCGATTGGATGATCGGCGCGGGTTTGGACGGGGACGGCAGCGTCCAGGTGGCTGCGCTGCTGCGAGGACTGCCGCCGCCGTAGGAGCCGCGCCCACTGCGGGATTTGCCGCTCAATAACGCCGCCGGGACGTCATCCAAAAACCTGGAGGGGATCGTTTCTTCGGCGTAACCCCGCCCGCCGCGCCGGTCGGCGCGCAGCAGGTAGAGCCGCTCTTTGGCGCGCGTGATGCCCACGTAAAACAGGCGGCGCTCTTCCGCCATTTCTTCAGGTTCGTCGAACGAGCGGCTGTGCGGCAAAATGCCGTCGTCCAGGCCAACGATGAAGACCACGCCGAACTCCAGCCCTTTGGCGGCGTGCAGCGTCAGCAGCGTGGGCACGTTGGTGCCATCGACCAGCGTATCCTGGTCGGAGATCAGCGCCGCATCTTGGAGTACCTCAGCCAAAGTGGCTTTGGCTCTTTCCTCGGCGAAGCGGCGTAGTTCGAGCACGTTGTCCCAGCGTTCCTTGCCTTCTTCGGTGCCATCGTCAAGGTAGTTTTTGTAGTTGATGTCGACTGCGATACGGTCGAATAACTCGGTTACGGTGTAGGTGGAGACCAGTCCGCGCCAAGCTGCAAAGCGCGCGCCGAAATCGGCCAGGGGCAGGGCCGCCCGTCCGCTAAACGAGGCAAAATACGGGGAGTCGGAGCCGCGCGCCATATCGAGCAGCACCGCGCCTGGGGTCGTATCCGCCGCGCGCGCCGTGGCGTGCAGGGTCAGGATGGTCTTGTCCCCAATACCGCGCGGCGGGATGTTAATGACGCGGTCAAGCGAGACTTCATCCGCCGGGTTGTAGACCAGGCGCAGGAAGGCGATCATGTCCTTGACCTCGCGGCGGCCAAAAAAGCGCTGCGCCCCGACCAGGCGATAGGGCAGGCGCGCCGACATAAAGGCGTCTTCCAGCAGGCGCGACATGGCGTTGGTGCGGTACATCACGGCGCAATCGCCCGGCTCGAACTGTTTGCTGGCGACCAATTGGGCGATGGTATCGACCACAAAAGACGATTCGCCGTAATCGTCCCCCGCTTCGTAGTAGACAATTTTCTCGCCCACGCCGCGCTCGGTGAAAAGCTGCTTGCGTTTGCGGTGCGGGTTGCGGTCAATGACGGCCATGGCTGCGTCGAGGATGGTCTGCTTCGAGCGGTAGTTTTGCTCCAGCAAAATGGTCTGCGCGCCGGGGAAATCCTTCTCGAAGCGCTGCACGTTGCGATAGTCCGCGCCGCGCCAACGGTACACCGATTGATCCGGATCTCCAACGCAAAAGATATTCTTGTGAACGGAAGAAAGCTGCTTCACCAAAAGATACTGCGCCTGGTTGGTATCCTGGAACTCGTCCACCAGCACGTGATGGAAACGCTGAGCGTATTTATCGCGCACGTCGGGATGCTGTTCGAGCAGGTTGGCGGTCAGCAGCAGCATATCGTCGAAATCGACCGCGTTCGATTGTCGCAGCAATTCCTGGTAGCGCTTGTAGATGCGCTTGACCACCTCGTCGCGGTAGTTCGTAATGGGGAAATCGTCCGGGCCGATCAACTCGTTTTTGGCGCGCGAGATCGCCGCATGGACGGCCACCGCCCGGTACAGCTTGTCGTTGAGATTGAGTTCCTTGATGGCGTTCTTGACCAGCTTCTCCTGGTCGTCGGCGTCGAAGATGACAAATTCCCCGTTGACCGGCAGCCGCTCCGACTCGCGCCGCAGGATGCGCGCGCAGGTGGAGTGGAAGGTGCCGAGCAGCAGTCCGCGCGTCATCTCTTCGCCCAGCAATTTCTGCACGCGGCTTTCCATTTCGCGGGCGGCCTTGTTGGTAAAGGTCACTGCCAGCATCTGGTAGGGCCGCGCGCCCTCATAGCCGATCAGGTAGGCGATGCGCTGCGTCAGCACGCGCGTTTTGCCGGAGCCAGGCCCGGCCAATACCAATACCGGGCCTTCGCCGGCAGTCACGGCGCTGCGTTGTTGCGGGTTAAGTTGTTCGAGGAAATCCATGGGGAGCCAGAGAGTAGAGAGAAGAGAATAGAGAGCAGGAAGAATACGTGGGTAGGTTTACTACTCTCTATTCTCTAATCATCTCTTCTCTAAAGGTTTGACGTGCAATTTGGGCAGCGCTTGGCCGCAAGCGGGATGTCGGTGGCGCATTGCGGGCAGGGCTTGGTGGTCGGCGCGGCGGCGGGGGCCGGTTTTTGCATCGAATTGATGCCCTTGACGATCAAGAAGACCACAAAAGCGATGATGATGAAATCAATGACATTCTGTATAAATGAACCATACTTGACGACTGCGCTGCCGACCGTGATGGACAGGTCGACAAAGCTAACGCCCCCGATCAGCAGACCGACCAAAGGCATGAGAATGTCGCCGACCAACGACGTGACAATCTTGCCAAAAGCGCCGCCGATGATGACGCCGACTGCCAGGTCCATGACGTTGCCGCGCATGGCGAAATCCTTGAATTCTTTCAACATTTTAACCTCCAGGGAAATTTGGGAATGAGATTTTCATTGTACCGTCACGGGCAGGGCCTGTCAACGCGGCAGCCTTGCAGCCAGCGGTTTTCATAAGAAGACCTTTATCCACAGATGGAACAGATTTTCGCACGCGTGCCTGCGCACGGTGCAGGCAGATTTTTGATTTATCTGCGCTAATCTGCGACATCTGTGGATAGCTACAGCTTATAATCGGCTGGATGTCTCTCGACTCGTTATTTTCCCACTGGCGAACGGACCCCGATACCGCCTCGAATATCACCACCTGGCGGATTCTCCCCGCGCGCCCCGCTGTTTTCGCCGATTTTCCGGCGGACCTGCCCCCGCAGCTTGTCGCCGCCCTGCGCGAGCGCGGACTCAGCGCCCTTTACAGTCACCAGGCTGAGGCCTGGAAACACACCCGATTGGGCGAAAACGTGGTGCTGGCAACCGGCACGGCATCTGGCAAGACGCTCGGCTACAACCTGCCCGTGATCGCCGCCCTGCTCGAAAACCCGGATGCGCGAGCGTTATATCTCTTCCCGACCAAAGCTTTAACGCAAGACCAGTTATCAGTGATCAGTGTTCTGTGGTCAGTAAAAGCGGCAATCTATGATGGCGACACGCCTGCCTCCCACCGCAAAGCCATCCGCAGCGAAGCGCGTATCCTCCTGTCCAACCCCGACATGCTGCATACCGGCATCCTGCCGCACCACACCAACTGGGCCGAATTTTTCGGCAACCTGCGCTTCGTGGTCATCGACGAGATGCACACCTACCGCGGCGTGTTCGGCTCGCACGTCGCCAACGTGCTGCGGCGGCTGCGGCGCGTGGCGCATTTCTACGGCGCGCAACCGCAATTCATCCTGACCTCGGCCACCATCGGCAACCCCGCCAAACTGGCCGCGCGGCTGATCGAAGCGCCCGTCACGCTGATTGACGCCGACGGTTCGGCGCGCGGCGAGCGTCACTTCCTGATCTACAACCCGCCGGTGGTCGACGCGGCCCTCGGCCTGCGTAAAAGCGCGGTGCAGGAAAGCGTCCGGCTGTCACAAGATTTGCTGAAACATGACGTGCAATCGGTGGTCTTTGCCCGCTCGCGGCGTGGCGTGGAGATGTTGCTCAAGTATTTGCAAGAGATGCAAGAGAATAGAGAGAAGAGAATAGAGAATAGTAAGAGCGAAACCGACTACTCTCCAATCCCTACTCTCTACTCTCTGGTCCGCGGCTACCGCAGCGGCTACCTGCCCGGTCAACGCCGCGAGATCGAAAAAGGCCTGCGCGACGGGACGGTGAAACTCGTCGTCGCCACCAACGCCCTCGAACTGGGTATCGACATCGGCGGGTTGGGCGCGGCGTTGCTCGTCGGGTATCCGGGCACCATCGCAAGCGTCACACAGCAGGCGGGTCGGGCCGGTCGCGGCGACGATCCGGCGGCGGCCATGCTGGTTGCCACCGCCAGCCCGCTCGACCAGTTCCTGGCCCACCATCCCGAATACTTCTTCGCGCGTTCACCCGAACAGGCGTTGATCAACCCCGACCACCTGCTGATCCTGCTCAACCACCTGCGCTGCGCGCTCTTCGAGCTGCCCTTCCAAAAAGGCGAGTTCTTCGGCGGTCTGGACGTGGACGAGTTCCTGGAATTCCTGGTCGCCAACCGCGAATCGCACCTTTCCAACGACAAGTATTTCTGGATGGCAGACGCTTACCCGGCGGCAGCCGTCTCGCTGCGTTCGGCTTCGCCGGAAAACATTGTGCTGCACGTGGACGACGGCAGCGGCCCCAGGATCATCGGCGAAATCGACCTGGAGTCCGCGCCCTGGATGGTGCATCCGCACGCCGTCTACCTGCACGAGGGCCAGCAATATTTCGTGCAGGAATTGAATTTCGAAACGCACGCCGCCACACTCATCCCGGTGGCGCTGGATTATTTCACCGAAGCCTTGAAGCAGACCAGCATCAAGCTGTTATCGCTCAACGAGCAGGCAGCAGTCCCGGCTGCGAACAAGGCTTACGGTGAGTTGCAAGTCACCACGCAGGTGACGGGCTTCCGCAAACGGATATGGTTTAGCGGTGAAAATATCGGCGAAGAGCCGCTTGACCTGCCGCCCTCCGATT
Organism: Anaerolineales bacterium; assembly: GCA_049792555.1. Lineage (GTDB taxonomy): Bacteria > Chloroflexota > Anaerolineae > Anaerolineales > Villigracilaceae > UBA5195. The sequence goes on along the minus strand of JBARBA010000153.1, from coordinate 5,581 downwards.
TGCAGACCACCGGGTACTGGCTGACGATTCTCCCCGAAACGGTGGAGTTCCTGGCGAAAAACGGCTTGTGGAGCAACGCCCCCAACGATTACGGCCCGGAGTGGCCGAAAATCCGCGACCGGGCGCGCGCGCGCGACGGTTTCCGCTGCCAGGTGTGCGGGCGGCCCGAAGGGGAGCGCCAGCACCATGTCCACCACAAAACCCCCTTCCGTGAATTTATGCGGGCCGATTTGGGCGATCCGATCAAGGCCAAGGCGCGCGCCAACCAGTTGGACAACCTGGTGACGTTATGCCCCGAATGCCACAAACAGACCGAGCAAAACGTGCGTATGCGTAGCGGGCTGGCCGGGCTGGCCAGCCTGCTCGGACAGCTTGCGCCGCTCTTCCTGATGTGCGACAGCGGCGACCTGGGCGTGTATTTCGACCCGCAGGCCGATTTCGTCGAGGGCCAGCCGGTGGTGGCGCTGTACGACCTGGTCCCGGCGGGCATCGGCTTCAGCCAGAAGCTCTTCGAAATCCACGCCGAACTGCTGGCGCGGGCGCTGGAACTGGTGCTGGAATGTCCCTGCGAAGACGGCTGCCCCTCGTGCGTCGGCCCCGCCGGGGAAAACGGCGTGGGCGGCAAGACCGAGACCATCGAAATGCTGAAATTGATGGTTTAAAGTATCTCCTCAATCATCGGTGGTTTAGTAGCCGAAGGCGTATCGAAACCACATGCTACCGGCATTTGTTGTGTATTGTTGGTTTCGATACCTGCACTCCCGAAGGGACGCCGGGATAGGTGTGGCGTTCGGCGCAGTGTACGCCCGGAAAGCACGGGCTACTCAACCAACGATGTATATAAGAAAGGCGGCCCGTTGAGGGCCGCCTTTGTCATTCACCGCGCCGGTGATTATTTGGTCGCGATGGCCGTAAAGATCAGGGCATTCTTGCCATCCGCAGAGGTGATTGTCAGCGTGTTGCCGTCCAGCTTGAAACTGACGGTATCGTCGCTTTTCAAGACCTTGAAGGCAATCCCCTCCTGCGTCATACGGGGTTCATCGCAGGCCATCATGGTTGAAAGAATGCCCATCAACTTAATGCCCTGGCCTGAGATGCTGTAATTTCCGCCCATGCTGTTGCAGCCGAGGTTGCCGTCCAACGTGCCGTCAGCGCCAAAGGTCAGGCTCGTTTCAATGCCCGGCGCAGCAGGGGTCTGGCTGGACACGGAACCGTATGAAGTCAGTTTCCAACTCGTCCCGACCAGACTGGGACCGCTCGAGGCGCAGGCCGATAGCGCCAATAGCAGGGCAACGGATAAAATTGTCACAAACGGGGTCATTTTTTTCATGGTTCAGCTCCTTATTTTGGGGTCGATTGATGGGAAAGGATTCTGTAGACGCGGGGTTTGGAGAAATGTTCCTGAACACGTATCATCCCAATCATCGGCGGTTGAGTAAGCGGCGTTCTCCAGCCGCTGTATCGAAACCGCCTGTAACAACAATAATACCTGATCATGTAAATCAAGACATACCAGTACTTAATTATAGAGGGCAAATCCGGCGATTTTTGATACAATCAACTGTAACCTCTCTGCGATCATTTTGTCATCCCAAACGTATCTTTTCAATCATCGGTGGTTGAGTAGGCGGCGGTGCTACCCCGCCGCCGTATCGAAACCACCATATAACAACAATTCCCCCGAAATATTGAAAAGATACTCCCAAACAATATCTATTTGTAATGGCCTCATCACCTGAACACGAAACCCTTTGTCGTCTTGAACCGTCAAACGCCCATCTGTAAACGGTTCCCATATTTGGAGGAGTATGCCATGAACAAGAAAAACGCCTTTACCATGCTGGTCCTTTTGTCCCTGTTGTTGACGCAACTTGCCTTTGCTCCGCAAATCACCGCCCGAACGGCAGCCTGTGACGCGGCGCAATTCGTGGCCGACGTCACCATCCCGGACGGCACGCCTTTCAACGCCGGCGACTCGTTTGACAAGACCTGGCGGCTGAAAAACGTCGGCTCCTGTTCCTGGAGCACAAGCTACAACCTGGTCTTCGACACCGGCAACCAGATGAACGCCGCTGCTTCCGCGCCGTTTTCGAAAAGCGTCGCTCCCGGCGAAACGATTGACCTGACGGTCAGGATGACCGCGCCCGCTGCCAATGGCTTGTTCCGCGGTTACTGGAAGCTAAAGAACGCCGCCGGCGTCCTATTCGGCATCGGCGCCGCCGCCGACAAGTCTTTCTGGGTCGAGATCCGGGTTGCCGCTTCGGGCGGCAGCACGGGCTACGACTTTGTCCAGAACGCCGCCTCGGCCACGTGGACGAGCGGCGCGGGCACGCTGCCCTTCCCCGGCGCTGCCGACGACGCCAACGGCGCCGGCCTGAAAGTGGACAACCCCAAGCTGGAGGACGGCTCCCTGGCCGGCGCTCCCGGCCTGCTGATGGTTCCGCAGAACGTCTACAACGGCTTCGTCCAGGCCCAGTATCCGGTCTACCACGTGCAGAGCGGCGACCACTTCCAGTCGATTGTCAACTGCGATTACAACGCCACGGCCTGCTACGTCAATTTCCGGCTCGATTACCAGGTCGGCTCCGGCCCCGTCAATACCTTCTGGTCTTTTAACGAGCGCTACGAAGGGCTGTACTACCGCGCCGACCGCGACATTAGCTCGTTGGCCGGGCAGGACGTGAAATTTATCCTGCGCATCGGCGCAGCCGGATATGCCAATGGCGACCGCGCCGTGTGGGACGCTCCGCGCATCGCCAACGCCGGGGGCGTACCGCCCACCGCTACCGGGACCCCGTCCACCCCCACGCTGACTCCTGTTCCGAGCAGCGGCTGCGACCGCCTGACCTTCGTCTCCGACCTGGACGTGCCCGACGGCAAGGTCTTTGCTCCCGGCGCGGCCTTTACCAAGACCTGGCGCGTCAAAAATACCGGAACCTGCACCTGGACGACTTCTTACAAGCTGGTGCTGGTCAGCGGCGACCCGATGGGCGCTGCCTCCACGGAAATCAACCTGACCTCGACCATCGCCCCCAACACAACGGTGGATATTCCCGTCAAGTTGATCGCTCCGGCGACTGCCGGCTCGTATCGCGGCTACTGGCAGTTCAAGAATAAAGACGGCGCGCTCTTCGGCCTCGGCGCGTCGGCAGATAAACCCTTCTGGGTGGATATCCTCGTCAGCGGCAGCAGCCCGGCCACCGCCGCGCCGACCGTGACTGGCACACCGCCCACGCCCACGGCCACTTCCTCGCTGCCGTCTCCGACGCCCAACGTCGGCCCCGACCGCGCCACCTTCATCGCCGACCTGAGCGTGCCGGATGGCGCGATATTCGCTTCGAGCGTTGCCTTCCGCAAGACCTGGCGCATCAGGAACACCGGCGCATCCACCTGGGGAGCAGGTTATAAACTGGTCTTCGCCGGCGGCAACCAGATGAGCGGCCCCGCTGAAGCGCCCCTGCCCTCCAGCGTTGCCCCGAACACGACGGTTGACATCTCGGTCGACCTGATCTCTCCGGCCAGCGTCGGCCCGTATCGCGGCTACTGGCAGCTCAAGAATGCTTCCGGCGCGTTGTTTGGCATTGGCCCGGCAGCCAACACGCCTTTCTGGGTGGACATCCTTGTCACCAGCAGCGGCGGCCCCACGCCAACCCCCACAGCGCTGGCGCTCAGCGGGCCAACCCCCACCGTCACCGCCACACTCCAACCGAGCGGCTCCTATGCGGTGGTAGGCATCACAAAAACGGACGGCACGCTGAACGTCCGCTCGGCGGCGGGCGCCAGCAACCCGCTGGTCGGTTCGCTGGCTTACAACGCCACCGATATCGGCAAGCTCGGCTCGCCCGGCATGGTCGGTTCCGCCGAATGGTGGCAGGTCAGGAAAGCGGGCGTCACCGGTTGGGTGAACGCTTTTTACCTGACCGAATACCTGCCCCCGGCTGCCTTCTGTTCGGACGCCAAAGTGACCACGCTGCTCACCAACCTGGGCACGGCGCTCAAAAACGCCGACGGCGCGGCCCTGGCGGCCCTGGTCAGCCCCAAGCACGGCGTCGATATCCGCCTGGCAACCAACAATACCCCGGTTAACTACACCCAGACCACAGTCGCCTCGGTCTTTACCAGCACGACGGCGCAAAACTGGGGGCCGGGCGCGGCCAGCGGCGCGCCGGTCAGCGGCACATTCAAGGACATCATCCAGCCCAAACTGCTCGACGTCTACAATTCCAGCTACCAGTTAAGCTGCAACGACACCTCCAAAGTGGGGACGGTCAGCCAGCCCTGGCCGTCGGAGTACACGACCATCAACCTGTATTCGATCTACAAACCCGCCACTGCCGCCCAACAAGATTGGCGCGACTTCCTGGTGGGCATCGAATACGTCAACGGGCAGCCGTATCTGTTTTCGCTCGTCCATTTCCAGTGGACGCCGTAGGCAGTGTTCAGTTTTCAGCCTGCCCCCGCAAGGGGGTGATCAGTGAAAAACGCCCTTTCCGCGAGGAGAGGGCGTTTGGTATCACCACACTTAAGTGTGGCAGGCTATCGGGACACGGAATACACGGAAGAACACGGAAGAAAAACATTAAAAAACTGCCTACATCCGTGAATTCCGTGTAATCCGTGTCCAAATCGTTCTTTTCCCGCAAAGGTACACTTGCACCTGCGGCAAGTGCAGGTGTCGGGACGATGTCGCATCTTCAAAAGGTCTCCACTGTTAAGTGCGGTCTTGCCGGGCGTTTTGTATAGGTTGGAAAGCACAGGTTTGGCGATATAATCAAAGCACGAGGTTGCCATGACTCTTTCAGCGAATATCGAATCCAGCGCCCGCCGCCTGTTCCCGAACCTGACGCCTGAAAAGGCGTTGGTCGAACTGTTGCTGGAACGGGCGCAGAAAAACCTGATCCGCTACAAAACAACCGCGCGCCAATTCGAAGAGAAGTATGGGCAGGATTTCGAGACCTTTCGCCAGAAGGCGCTGGCCGGCGCGCTCGACGCCCTCAGTGAGCAGGATTATTTCGACTGGGAATTGGCGGCAACGGGGGTGGCCGACATGCAGGAAGAAACCAAACGGCTTAAGGCTTAAACAAAAGGACTTCCGAAGTTTTGAAAACTTCGGAAGTCTTTGTTGAACGAACCCCTCGGCTTTGGTTTTTGGAACCAAAATCGAGGGGTTTTGTTGTAACGAAATGGTTTCGCGCAGCATCCCCGCAGGGGGCACCCCCTGCGGGAGCCGGTGTTGGCTGCCTTTTATGCCGGCACAACTTCAACACCATTTACCCACAGTTCATACTCACTCAAATCGATTTCATCGCTCCATGAAATACCATATCCACCCGCGTCTACTTTTACCGACTTGAAGAAAGCATCATTTTTGAGCAACTGAAACATTTCCATGTTCAGCAATGGAGCGCAGTCGTATATTTTCTCAATGCCATTGACAAACCTGACGAGTAACTTTTTTTGTTCCTGTGGTTGCACTGATAAGATTTTTGGCGCGTCCATTCGGTTTACTCCAATCCTGGAAGTTGCTTGAACTCGTTGTTTTGCCACATCCGTAATAATTCACTCTGATATTGTGTACCCT
>JBARBA010000152.1:0-3945 GCA_049792555.1 Anaerolineales bacterium | reverse complement strand
ACCCCATACTGCTCTATAAGTCCATTTATGCCTTTTTGAATGATACACTATACATCGCGCCTTAAATAATTGCGCATAATCTGCGCAGCGTATCGACGCAATACTCTACCCTAGCGTTGCATAAAATCTGATGTATTTTATTAAGCGGCCTTTGCAAGAGCGCTCAGATAATGCAACAACTCATTTTCAGTTGCCTTGTTGGCCGCCATCGAAAGTGTCAATTTCCCTTGTGGTCTAATTAAACGTCCCGCGCGTTGGATAATTGGTAAGTAGCGGCCGGACTCCCAGTGACCTGGCACGTCCCGCCGCCCTCGCAGAACCGGACATGGTGCGCTACACCATCCGGCTCCCAGTCTGAGTCTTCCACCATGGGGTGGGGTAAAGGTAATGGATGATCCGCGGGCGTGGTAGATACGTGGGAGCCCATTGCTTGAACTGCACCCATGTTACGCTGCGGCGTTGACTACGTCGATTGAGCCATGTGAACAGCAGCCTCCCGGCTAGACGCACATATTGCCCGAGAGCGCGACTGTTGCCACTTACCCCGTAGTACTGGATGTGGCCCTGGAGATGTCGTCTGACATACTCCGTCATGGCTCGTCCCCCGAGCGTCCGCAGTTTCGCCAGGCGCACGCTGAGTGCCTTTAGCTTCTTTCGGATCCGGTCGCCTTGAGTCTTGCGCCCCACAACGAACCGTCCGCTGCGGCTGCGCCCGACATAGTGCGTGAACCCTAGAAAGGCAAAGGTATGAGGCCGACGTAGTCCCTCTTGTTTGCATTGCGCCTGAGCCTCACTGCCAAACCGCAGTACCCGGGTCTTGCTCGGCTCGGCCTCCAGGTTAAACTCTGCCAGACGGTCCTTCAGTTCCTGCAAAAACCGCTTGGCGTCCTCTTCCTGGTGAAAACAGGCCACAAAATCATCCGCGTAGCGTACCAAGGAGGCCTTGCCACGGCAGGATTTCGCGAAGCGCTTCTCAAACCAGACATCCAAAGTATAGTGCAGGTAGATGTTGGCCAGCGTTGGGGAAACTAAACCGCCCTGGGGCGTCCCCAGCTCGCTTGCGCTAAACGCGCCATCTTCCAGCACCCCAGCCTTAAGGAATCGGCGGATTATCCGCAGAAACCTCGGGTCCGCTATCCGGTGGGAGAGAAACCGCAGCAGGTGGGAGTGTGTGACATTATCGAAAAAGCCTTTAATGTCAGCCTCCACAATCCACTGCGTACGATCCACCGTGATGATCTCCGCCAGGCGCTTCAACGCTTGATGCGCGTTGCGCCCCGGACGAAAGCCATACGAGCAGTCCCGAAACTCCGGCTCCCATATCGCTTGCAAGATCTGACTTGCCCGATCCTGGACGATACGATCCTCGAAGCTGGGTACTCCTAACGCACGACGGCCCTTGCCACTCGCCTTGGGGATATACACGCGCCTTACCGGCTTAGGTATATACCCCAGACGCTGCAGTCGTGCCGACAAATCCGCCAAACGATCCGCAGATCCGTCCGCATAGTCCGCCTTGCGTACCCCATCCACTCCGGGCGCCTTGTTGGAGGCTTGGCGCTCGAAGCTCGCGGTGAGCCCTTCGGGGTCAAACAGCATCCCCATCAGCGACGTGTACTGCCGCTGCGGACTTTCCCGCGCCCACTGTGTGAAGCGAATAAGATTAGTTGTCATAAACACAGTCCGCTCGGTGTCGGGTCATGTTTCCCTCATCCGCTGTCTCAAACCGGCACCCCTTTGCTTCCCCCGCATTACCAGGGATCATCGCTCTTATGGGCGCCCCCGACTTCCCCACACCGCCGGCTCCGTCCTCGCTGGTTAGGCTTGTTCGGAACTGCGCGCTGACTGCACGCGCCAGTGTCGGGATCTCCATGGTTACCACGTACTCTCTTTGTAAGGCTCGACACGGACTTAGATCCCGGGGTGTTTCCTACCACTCGCCTAAACGCGAAGGAATTGTTGCCTGCTGGGTCGGCGAACCCATCGGCCTACTCACCAATAGCCTTGATTTCGGGACTGGATATCCTTCAGGGTCAGCATTACCTGTTACCTTTGTACCTCGCCTCCTTTTGTGCCTACGCATCAAGCATCCCGTTACCGGAATACCTGCAAGGCTCAATACCAGGCCCATGGCTAGTGGTTACCTGGGCGGGATTCGCGCCCGCTAGACTACGCGACATTGCCATGCCGCAACCGCCGACGCAAAGTATCCATTTGTTCAAATTTCCAAAGGGCCGGACGTTTCTCTTCCGTTGCGCGATCTGGGGTGCGGGAAAGCATTTGTAACTCTTTGGTCAGATTATGGGCTAACAACGTTGACAGGAGATAGATCTGGTTGCCGCACCACGTGCGTGTTGGCACATAGTCCATCTGGTTTTGGGATTTCAGTTCGCCAAAGATTCCTTCCTGAGCACCACGTCCGTTGTGAAAAGCTACCGCTTTGGCGGCAGTGAGTCCCTTGTTGGTCAAAACCACTTTGAACGTATGGCCGTATTCGTAAGGAATGAACAAGTCCAGCTGTACAGCCTCCTTGTACTGCACCTTCTCTCTTTGGCGCACAAAGATGAAGCGGCGCTTTTGTGCCCAGGACTTTGGCTTCCAATCGGTTTCAAAGAAATCGCATTGCCCATCGAGCTTATGCCAACGACTGCGCCTTTCAATCTGACCTTTTAGCTCGGCAAACCGCTCGAAGGGCACACTGATGGTGTATTCGATATCCGCATCGTCGAGCGCCCCAACGATCTCATCGCTGAAAAACGCACTATCCATGCGGACCTCAATAATGATGCCCGGCAGTGTGGTTTTTACCTGATTAATACAGTGTAGAATGAATTCACGAGCCCCGTTGGAATCATGCACATTGCCGGAGCGGTGCAACACATCCAGCACTTGCCCGGTTTGGGCCACAGTGCAGAATAACGGGTAGTAACTACGCTGCCCCTTCTTTTTGCGGTTAAACCCTACCGCCGTGCCCTCGGCGAAACGGCCCGTGCCAATCACCGAGCCATCAAAGTCCAAGGTGATCCGGCGAAGGGCCAGTGCCTTGATGCGTTCCAGCACCATCGTGCGCAGCAACTGCTGAAAATGATTGACGCTCCGCGTATCCATTGACGATAAGGAGCGGCTGATCGTGGCCACATCGGGCAGATTCTTCAGACCAAGGAGGCGAGCCACCAGCGGATCGTCTTGATAGTACCGCAGGTGGCGCAGTTCGCGGTAACCAAGAAGAACATGAATGACCAGCAGCAAGACGATACGGGCATGCCCAAAGATTGGGCTCACTCCAAAATGGCGAAAGCACTGGGCTAACCGCTCCTTCAACGCCAGGCAATCGAACAGCTTTTGGAAAATCACCAGCCCAGAAAACGAGGTGAGCTGTTGGTCTTCAAAACGAAGGGTGGGAAGAGCATGTATTTTACGGCGAACATCAGATTTGCTAGACTTCATTTTGAGCGGCTTTCCTGGCGAGTTAATGTTTGTTTTGGCGAACACATTTTAGCTCAAGAGGAAGCTGCTTTTCTATTTCATTCTTAACTTAAATCGAAGAATTTTTACCTTTCTGGATCCCACCAACGGTGCATTCCAGAATTATCTATGAGATGTAGCTTCATCCATATTTTATAGGGAAAAATGATTTTTTCGTCTAAATTTTATGCAACTGAAAGGTAAACTCGGCGATACGTTCCAGCGGTGGCCGTCGTCGGATATGACGGTGACGGTCTTTTTGTTATAGCGGGTGATCAAGCCGACCACCGGCGAACGCCCCTCGGGATGAAAGGCGACACGCTCGCCGATCTTGAACTCGAGCATGTGCGCGTGGGCCCGCATCTGGCTGAGGAAACGTAGGCGCTCCACGATCCGGTGGTTGAGATCGACGAGTTGAGCCTCCGTCAGTTTGTCGATATCGATCGTCATCGTCGTTACTGCGGCACAACCTTGCTGGCC
>JBARBA010000151.1:0-5266 GCA_049792555.1 Anaerolineales bacterium | reverse complement strand
CGCTATAGCTGATCGTTGTTGCGCCAGCGTCATCATAAATTTGGTCATCCATGGAGGAAATGCTGTCCCATATAATACTGTTCTTCATCACCGGATTGCTACCGCTGAAATTAGCCATGACGCCGTTGCCGCCAATAGCAGTAAAAGTAGCCCAATTACCACTAAAAGTGACATGGTTCAAAGTTGGGCCGCTGCTATTCGCGTTGTACATCGCGCCGCCTATTGCAGCAGTATTGGCATAAAAGGTGACATTCGTCAACGCCGGGTTGCTGCCATCATCGTAAATCCCGCCGCCCAAATTACCAACCGCATTATTTGCTTCAAAGGTAACGTTCATCAACGTTGGGCTGCTGGCCGCGTTATACATCCCGCCACCTTTGGGAGCAGAATTGGTGAGAAAGGTGACATCCGTCAAGGATGGATGACTGCCATTGGCGTTGTAGATGCCGCCGCCATACGTCGCAGAATTAGCATTGAAGGCAACATTCGACAAACTTGGGCTGCTGTTATTATTCACCATTCCGCCGCCATTGCCAGTATTGGTGGCATTGTTATTGAACATAACATTTGTCAGCATTGGGTTGCTGTTCAAGTTATACATCCCGCCGCCATCAACAGCTATATGAGCGTTGAAAGCAACATTCATCAAAGTCGGGCTGCTGTTCAGGTTATACATCCCCCCGCCATCGTTCGCGTAGTTTCCGCTGAAAACGATATTCGCCAGCGTTGGGCTGCCGGCGCTGTTATACATCCCGGCGCCGTTTGCGTAAATCCCTGAACCATTCGCGGTCCCGGCAGTTACCGTAAAACCGTCCAGCACCGCCGTAGCATCCACGCCGCTGCCGGTGACGACGTGGTAGCTATTACCTTGAACAATCTGGCTGATACTCGTGATCGGGTTGGCGGTGTCATTCGCGCCAATATCGCCCGAAAGGATGGCAACGTTCGCCGCCGGGTCGCGCTGCGCGCTGAGAGTCTCCGTCCCGGCAAAACCGCCGTACAGCGCCACGCCGTTCTTCAACTGGAAAGTGGCGGTCAGGTCCGTGGTGGTGGTTGGCCGGTACGTCCCGGCTTTGACCCACAGTTCGCTGTCCGCAGCGGCGCTGGTCAGTCCGTACTGCAAGTCGCAGGCATTCGCCCAGGAGTCACACGCGCCGCCGGTCAGGCCGCCGGGCGCAATATACATCACCGTCGTGGCAGCCAGGGCCGGCTGCGCAGAGACCAGGCCAACGCTCAACAAAAACATGGCAATTAAAACGAGGCGCGAGATGGTTTTCATCTGTTTCATGGCAAACTCCTTGTGAACATGGAACACAAATATGAGTGGTGTGTGTCAAGAATCTTACCCTATCTTCAGAGGGGGTACTCCTGTTACTGATAAAAAAAGAAGTCTGCGTCATTAGCTAGTACACCTGGGCGTAAATAACCCATAAGCTTGTAGTAGCCGTTTTGATATTGTTTTCATTCACCCAGGCGTTCAACTCTTTGCTAAGTGTGTCAATAACTTTGGACATGCCTTTGAATGGAGTAATGGTTCGAATACCCATATAAATCTGTTCGGGACGGGTATCAATTTTGGGCTTGCCAATAGTTGTCATTCTATCTCCCGTATTGCTTGGAAAACATGGTCAACAGCCCTTCTCAAGACGTCTTTCCAATAAAACGAAAGGGCTAACTCGTGTATCAGCAGTACGCACATCATCCTTATGGGCAGCGTTGGATGCAAACCACCTGAAAAAAATTATAGCATAAATAACAATAGCCCCGCCCGCGCGTCCCCAAACCCTTGCGGCGCAGAGCCATCCCTGTTCAGCAAGGATTTCCCAGGATCGGAAATTTATGCTGAAACGCAAAAAATCTTCCCCGTCCCGCCGCTGGCCGCGAAACCTTTGTCCAAACCGGCAAAGAAACGCTCCTGACCGCCAAAATTTCGTAAAAACCCATATGCCTGCCATCCTTGTCCTTGGCGCAGGCGGCGAAACAAAAGAAAGACCCCGTTCGTATGAACGGGGCCTTCTTCAACCGCTAAGGCGCCGGGGCGGGTGTATCCGTCGGGGCCGGAACATCTGTCGGCGGGATGGATGTGTTCGTCGGGACGGGAACATCCGTCGGCGGGATGGACGTATTCGTCGGGATGGGAACATCCGTCGGCGGGATGGACGTGTCGGTTGGGACGGGGGTGTTGGGGCGGCGGGTGTTGGTCGGCGGCGGAACGTCGGTCGCCGTCGCGTTGGGGACCGGGGTGGCCGTCGGCGGGTTGTAGGTGATCTTGAGATGCAATATACGCTCGGCGTAACCGCCGTCCTTGTTTTCCATGCGCAGGCGCAAACTCACTTTGCCCCTGTCGACTTTGGAAAGCACCCAGGTGTAGACGTCCGTCGGGTCTTTGACCTGCTGGCCGCTCTGGAAGAGTTGTTGCCAGTCGCCGTCGGCGGGGCTATCGCCGGGCGCGGAGTCGAGATGCCAGCGATCGAACCCGCCGGTGGCCCAGGCAACCACGTTCACGACCACTCTTTCGTCTTTTAGCGCGTCGCCATCGTTGATGTTCGTGATTTTCAGCGTGGCGTGCGGGTCGTCGGCTTTGCATTCGCGGTCGGGTGTGAAAAAGACCGGGCGGTCGAAGCCCATCGATTTGGCCCAGGCGCGTCCGTTGTCATCCTTGCGCAGCCACTGGCGCGCAAAAAGATCGCTGACGTTCATCGTCATTTTCTCATCCACAAAATCTTTGCAGGCGTCGGAGGCCAGCAGGCCCGTCCAGGTATCGATGCTGGCTTTATTCCACAAATCCTGGCTGGCGGGCAGGGGCGGCTGGTCGGACGCAAAAATCTCGCCGCGCTGGTCAGGACACCATTTCGACGGCAGGGTGCCCGAAACGGAGCAGATGACCGCGTCCACAATACCGGGCGGGCGCACGAAGGGCGTAGGGTTGCCGTTGCTCAGGCGCTGCGTGGCTGCCTGCATGAAAGCGGCCCAGATGGGCGCTGCTCCGGTCAGGCCGGTGGTGTTCTGCATGGGGGTGTAATCGGCGTTGCCGACCCACACGCCCACCGTCAGGTCGGTGGTGTAGCCCATCGTCCAGTTGTCGCGGAAGTCGTTGGTCGTGCCGGTCTTGGCGGCAGCCGGGAAGGGCAGGTCGATCACCGGGTGTAAACCAAACATCGGTTGGCGGGCGACGGTGTCCGACAGGATGGATGTCATCAGGTAGGCGTGCTCGGCGCGGATGACCTGCTCCCCTGCGGGAACTTTATATTCGTAGACGACGTTGCCGGTGTGGTCTGTGATTTTCAGGATGGCGACGGGCGGGATGCGCTTGCCGCCGTTGGCGAAGACCGCGTACCCGCCGGTCATTTCCAGCAAGCTGACGTCGCCGCCGCCCAGGGTCAGCGACAACCCGTAATCGTTCCTCGTTAAACTGGTGAATCCCAGCCGCTGCATCATACTGATCAGGCCCTCTTTGGCGGGTGTGGTCGGGTCGTCGTAAATCCCCACAAATTGCAAGGTCTTGACGGCCGGGATGTTGTATGAGTTGGCAATCGCCGTGCGCACGGTGACCGGCCCGTGGAACCTGCCGTCGTAGTTGACCGGCACGTACGGATCGCGCGTGTCGTTGGGGTCGCCGGAGGGCGGGAACTCGGATGGCACATCCCAGATCAGGGTGGCGGGCGTCCAGCCTTTTTCGAAGGCGGCGGTGTAGGTGAACGGTTTGATCGACGAACCCGGCTGGCGCGTCTGTGATGTCGCCATGTTGACCTGCCCGTGGATGGCTGCATTGTTGAAATCTGCCGAGCCGACCATGGCCAGGATTTCGCCGGTGGATGGCCGGATGGCGACCAGCGCGCCGTCGCTGGCGTTTTTATCGGCCAGCGTCGCCACCTGGTCGGTCACAATCTGCTGCGCCGTGTCCTGCAAAGCAGGGTCGAGGCTGGTGTAGACCACGAAACCGGAGCGATAGATGGTTTGCGGGTCGTACTGTGCTTCCAACTGTCCGCGCACGAACTGCACCCACTGTGGGTAGCGCATATTGACATCGGGGGTGGGGAAGTTGTAGTTCTTGATCTCGTCAACAGCTTTGAGCGCATCATCTACAGTCAAACAGACAGGGTCAGGGCTGTTGCTGACCGTGATGCAGTTTCTTTCCTGGCTGAGTTGCGCCATCAATCCGAGCACTTCCAGGTGACGGTCGAGGGTCGCCTGACGGTTGTTGTAAATATCGTAGACCGCCGGGGATTGCGGCAACCCTGCCAGGAACGAGGCCTGCGCCACCGTCAGGTTTGCGGCAGTCGTCTTGAAATAGGTTTCGGAGGCCGCTTCGATACCGTAAGCCAGGTTGCCGTAATAGATTTCGTTCAGGTAAAGTTCGAGGATATCGTCCTTGCTGTATGTGCGCGTGATTTCGGCGGCCAGGATGATTTCGCGCGCTTTGCGCGTGTAGGTGCGCTCGGCGCGTTCCTCGGGCGAGAGCAGCAGGGCGCGCGCCAATTGCTGGGTAATCGTGGATGCGCCGCCGCCGTTGCCTTCGGTGGTGTAGTTTTCTACGAAGGCGCGCAGGATGGCTGCCGGGTCGAAACCGGGGTGGCTGTAGAAATCCTTATCTTCGGTGGCAATCGTGGCGGCCACCAGCGCCGGGGAAATTTCGCTCAGTTTGACGTAGGTGCGGCGTCCGGCATTGGGGTCGAGGATTTCGTAAAGCGGGCCGCCGTTGCGGTCGAGGATGCGCGTGGTTTCGAACTGCGAGGAACGCTGGCGCAAATCGTCCACGCTGGGCAGGGTGGAGGCAATCGAATAGTAGCCTATTACGGCGATAATGGCGGCGATAATCAGCCCGGCCACCAACAAAAACAGGGCCACAATCAGGATGCGCGCCAGACAACCCCATCGATTGGGCTTTGCTTTCTGCGGGCGGGTTGAAGGCGGCCTGTAGTTTGTCTTCATTTGCATGGCTGCCGGGGTGACGCTGGTGGCGTTGACATCCAGTTCTTCCACGCGGTTGGGTAACGGCTCATTTTCAGGGAAACGCCGCGCCTGGTTGGCAAGGTTGGGCAACCCGCCCTCCGGCGGAATGGTGGGGGAATCTGCCCAGTTGCTACGGCGGGTTGGGCCGGAATTGTCGGGAGGCGGATTGAAGTTTGTCATAGGCTTTTCTTTATCCTGGTTGCGGCGCTTGATGATAGCCTTATCTTACCTTATTCCCGCTGATAGCAATCAAGTTTGTCGATCAAAAAACGGATGAATCAACAGGCCTGACAAGGACGCGCCCTGTCAGGCC
>JBARBA010000150.1:0-11256 GCA_049792555.1 Anaerolineales bacterium | reverse complement strand
CAGTAACAAAGAGGCCATACAATAACACAGCAGCGCCAATCAATAAAAAAAGCCTCAGGTAACGTTTTTTCTCACGACTCAATAGAAAATAAGCAAACATTAGCCCAATCAAAAAATAGCGCGCCGCATTATTGGCGCCGTCTGCCAGGCCATCGGCGCGGAGCGACGTTTTAAGGCTTTCACCAATTGAGCCTTCGAAACCGGCATACAAGGCAGAGATAACGGCGGCCCCCAAAAAGGCCCACATAAAAATATGGATTTTTTTAGGGGTGGTCAATAAAAATGCGGCCAGCCAGGCCAATAGCCAGAGCTGCAGGTAGGTATATAGCCAAACACGTCCATCTGAATTAGGGGTCACCGCAGCCCCAAAATTGGTGGCAGTCATCCAAAGCAATAACAGCAATCCGGGGATGAGCGCAAGGGGTATCAACAAATATACGCCAGGGTTTATTTTCTTCTTTACCAGACTTGATATCAAGAATCCAATTAGCGCTATACCGCCCAGCAAAGACACTGCTGAACTAAAATTAGGGATATCGGGCAAAATATCACCCAGGGGTAAGCTGGCCAGAGTGACCACTACCCCCAAGTAAGGCCAACGAAAAACCAGCACAGCCAGGACAAGCAAAACGATAACCTGGATAATCACATGGCCCTCTTCTTTTTATGCTGACAAGTCATCTGAAAAACAGCGCCAATTTGGGCGACGTGCTGTTCGATGGAAAAACTGCGCGCCACCCGCGCCGGCCCATGCCCGGCAAGTGCAGTCCGCAACTGCGGTTGCTCAAACAAACTGGCCACTGCATCTGCAAAAGCTTGCGGATCGCCCGGTTCCACCAACAAACCTGTCTGCCGGTCAACGATGCTCTCGGCAATTCCACCCCGGCGCGGGCCAACTACAGGACGCATCGCCGCCATGGCTTCGATTGCTACCCTGCCAAAAGGTTCCGTTTCGCAGGGATGGACCAATACATCCAAGGCATCCATCATGGCGGGAATGCCTTCGCAAAAACCGGCCCAATAGAACTTGCCTTCCAAGTCAGACATCTTTACCTGCGCTATGAGGGTCTGGTAATAATTCCAAGGGTAATTGTAAGCCGGGTTGACGTATTTGCATGGAGTTGAACCGAAGATTACAAAGCGCATTTCAGGAAAACGAACCGAGAGTAAAGATGCCATTTTGATAAAGAGGCCGTGCTGTTTCCATCTGGCAGACAGGCTGGCAGACATTCCAACCAAAAAGCAGGCAGCGGGGATTCCTAAAGAAGCGCGCAATGCAAGGCCGCGCCCGACAGACTGAAAATCAGCTAAATCAACTCCGTCATAGATAATGCTGACCTTGTCCTGGTCATTATAATAGCGATAGAAAATATCGCCGATAAACTGTGTCATTACCAAAACACGCTCCGACAAGCCCATAATAACTTTTACCAACAACCAATCGGGAAGGAAAAATTTTACGCGGGCTTTGGAGCCAATCCATTCCTTGATATGCCAAATATGCGGAATACCGCATAACCGGGCCGCCAGCGCGCCATCCAGGATCATCACCGTATTGGTGTAAACAATGTCAATCTCTTTTTCACGGATGATCTTGCAAAGCTGCCATAGGGGAAGCAAATGCCCCAGGGTTTTCAGCCAGCCACGCGCCCAGACCAAAACGCGCCAATACCAGGGCAAGTCCACCTTCAAGTTCCACCAGATCATGGGCACCCGAAAATATTCCTGCGCCAGCCCCGAAAAAATAGCGCGCTGCCGTTCTGTTGGCTGATCGGGGACAACCAGAAAGGCTTGATAAGCCTCGCGGGGCAGGCTGCGCAACAATTCCAAGATACCTTGCGTAGCGCCTCCGCCGGAAGCGTTCAGGATATACAAAATACGCAGCGGACGCTTTTGTTCCATGCGCGCTAGTTTTCTCCCAGCGAAAGCCGGAGTTCCTGGGCGTGGTAACCGCCATAGAAAAGACGGGCCAACCGCTGCGCAAACGGCCCACAGGCTAACAGCCCCAGCAGCATATAAAAACGCTTTTGATGAAGCGTTTCTTTGGGATAAGAAGCCAGCGCGCAGGCCAGCATTCTGAAGGCATGAGTATAACTGCCATAGACCAATTGCGTCAGGCCGTTTTTCAGGCAAACCCGATTTAAAAACGCGTCCACCAGGGTCTCCCTGGTCAACCCCAAAGACGCCAGAAACGCATCGGAATACTCCAGGGTGTAGAGATAGTCGTCCAACTGTTGTTTAATGTTAGTCTTTTGGGATTCCTGGTTGGGGGAAACATGCACCCGGTATCGGTAGAGTGAGGCGGGGACGTAGATTACGTCCGGGTTTTGGGCCAGCAGCTTGTAATGGAAAAATTTGTCGGGGCCGATGGCGCGCACAGCATTGTACCCCTCCACAGCCTGCCACAGGCTGCGGGGATAGACTACGGTCAAAAAAGGCGCAAAATTCCGCAGCCTGGACAGGGTGTCTTTGAGCACATCCAGCCCCGAAAAAGTTTGATAACGGTCAGGCGGCTGAGGCGCGGCCCGCATAAAGGCCTCGTCTTCGGCCCCTTGTAGCGAAACTGTATCATGGCCCTGTGGGGCTTTTCGAACGTGCCCAACAACGTTCCCTTCGGCATCGATCAATTCCGCATCCGATTTCAAAACGATTCGATGGGCAGTACCCGCCCGTTCTGACAAAATGGCGGCGTAGGTTTCCAAGGCCGTTGGGTTCATCAGATCATCGGACGAAAGCAAATTGACAAAGTCATTTTGGGCAAACATGCTGGCGCGCTGCAAATTGGGCGCAAAACCAATGTTATAACGATTGCGGATCAGGCGAATGCGCGCATCCTTGAACGACTCGATCACTTCGACGGAATTATCCGTGGAAGCATTGTCGGCGACAATGATCTCGAACTGCTGGTAGGTTTGATCGAGGACGCTCTGGATCGTTTCGCCGATGTAACGGGCATAATTGTAGTTGGGGATGCAGACGGAAAAAGTAGGCGTTTTCACGCGATGTCCTCCGACGAGGGAATTTGGCCGTCGCGGACAAGTTTTTGCTTGAACGCCGCCAGCGCTTCGGGCGTCCCCATGTCCCAGACTTCATCGGCGACTGAAATGTCTACGCGCCAATCCTGCTGGACGTATTTCTGGTAGACGGGGATCACGTAATACTCGCCGCGCGTTTTCTCCTGGTTGGCAATCATCTTTTCGGCCACCTGGACAAACTCCCGCCCGCTGGAAAAATAGTACAGGCCGGCGCTGGCGTGGTCGGAAATTCGCACTTTCTCGGTCACTTCCACCACGCGCCCGCTCTCGTCAGTTCTGGCAAAGCTCCAGCGATCTCCCGGCAAATTGGCAACCGAAATCATTCCCCGGCAATCGAGCTTGCGTCTGGCAATATCCCGATGCAACGCTGAACGGACGTACGTATCGGCGCTGGCAACGAGAATGTCTTCGTCGGTATCGATCATCGCTTTTGCCGCCAGCACCGTGCAAAGCTGGCCTTCGGTCACGGTCGGAATAACCACCACACGGGCGGCCCGGCCAACCATGTCACGCAGCAACGCAGTCACACCAAAAGCAGTCTCATGCTCCTGCAAAACAATAAAAATGATCTGCGAGTATTTCAGCTCATGCAAACTGTCCAACGCCCAGGCCACCATGGGGCGTCCGTAAACGGGGATCAAGGGCTTGGGGATGGTCACACCGCGTTCGGCAAAACGGGAGCCGCGCCCGGCCATGGGGAGAATGATTTTCATCGCTCACCCGCCGCCTTTTCGAGCGCGTCCGGCGTGATCCTGTCCCAGGTTTCATAGCGCAAGGCGCGGTCGTCGATGTAGACGTGCCCGTTGGGTTTTCCGAAATAGATTTCGTCGTATTCAATCCCGTGCGTCCGCAGCCACTCGAAAGTAAGCAGGCCCA
This sequence comes from Anaerolineales bacterium, assembly GCA_049792555.1. Classification (GTDB taxonomy): domain Bacteria; phylum Chloroflexota; class Anaerolineae; order Anaerolineales; family Villigracilaceae; genus UBA5195. Next base: position 7,345 of record JBARBA010000150.1, on the reverse strand, counting down.
CGTTTTTCATCACCTTACCCAAATTGCTCTCGCAAGTGGCCATGTTGCGCGCAGACTGGATAATGACATAGTGCCCCGCCGCGCGCAGTTCCCGGATTTTTGAGACTGCGCCAGGTAATGGCAATAAGTCTTCATAGTTTTGATCCGGTTGTTTGATCGGGCAGATCGTCCCATCCAAATCAATTACAATTCTCATCGATCACCTCATTGAGCAAAACCAGGCCGGCCAGATAAAGCATCTTCTGGCGATCCAAATGATCCTGGTGGTAGGGAAGCATTGAAATAAAAAGCAGCCCTTCGATAAGCCGCACCTCGCGCAAGGAATAACCGTCCTGTTCCACCAAATAATCAAAGTAGTCCTTCAGGGATGGCTGGATGCCGTTTGTAAAAACGCGCCCGGAAAATATCCCGGAAGCAACCTCGCTCACCGTGAACATATCGGCCAGGATGAAATCATACAACCCGGAAATACTATGGCGCAGCTTGGCAATATCATAACGCAAATCGCCGTAAATGCCCTTGCGACCGAAACGCCCGCGCGGGTCAATCAGGCGGATAATTTGATTGTTGATATCAAAAAGGATGTTGGAAAAGCAAAAATCGCCATGAATGATCCCAACCGGCGCAGAGACCGCCAATCGCTTGATATCCGGCGCCAAAACGGCAAGGATTTGATGAACGTTCCGCAAAGGCTGCCCGTTAAATTGGATTTCCGGCTTATCCAGCAAAGACGCCCAGTACGGATTTCGCGATAAAGCCCGGACCCGCTCCAGGGTCTTCCCCATATAGATATCATCAATTTCAGCGTCGCTGAGTTCGCCGCGGTGCTGCAGGAATTCACGATGCACCATCCAGACTTTTCGCAGGATCGATTCCCAAATCTCGATATCCAGGTCTCCGTAAACGTATAACTCCGCCAGGGTTGGATAGCCGTAATATTCCTGCACAATGCGGATGCAGCCATTCACATTTTCGTGCCGCAGGATGCGCGGCGTCAGCGCCTGCAAGTCATCCGGCAAGGCGAGGTACCAATCCAGCTCGTCTTGCAATTTTTGGTTGTTGTCGCTGACCTTCGTAATCGTATTGACCACAGGATGGATGCTCAAAGCGTTGAAAAAACGCGGATGCAGCAAGCGCCTGCGGGCATCCACCAGGTTATCGATGTGACCGAAATCGTACCAGTCCTGGGCCTGGCGCGCGCGAATCGGATACTTTTTGCCGTAGCGGCGCAACATGGCGCTCAATTCCCGTTCGTTTTCCCGCAAGCTTTCGAGCAACACCTGCCGCAGGAAATCGCCGTCACCGAGATGGTAGTATCCGGCCAATGCCACCTGGGACGGAGCAAAGCTGCCGGGTTTATCGATGTATTCGAGCACTTCACCCTGCGCCGACGTAGTCACCAGGCACCAACGGCGGGCATCTTCCACGATCCCCGTGTAGACGAAATCCGCCGTGTCGGTAAAACCGTCCCGAATCAGGGTATCTCCCAAAATGATGCGGATCGGGCAACCCGTCTCACAGTCCCGCAAACCGGCTTGAACAGAATGCAGGATGCTCTCGCCGCCAGGGGAAACCAATGAAATTTTCATGCGCTGGTCATAAGCCCAATGAACGAAATCTGTCAAGCGCCGGTCTTGCGGACGGATGACCATCACAAGATCAAGGATGCCTTTCTGGAATAAATCGTCCAGGATCCAGCCAATTACCGGTTTGCCGTTGACGGGAACCATCGCCAGTGAATCGCTAAATTTGCTTTTCCCGGCGCAGAGGATGATGGTGTTTTTCATGGTCGCTCAATACCTTTACAACTTACCAGTTTGATAAATCCAACCCGGTAAGTTCCGCCAAAAGCTTATTGCATGGCTGGTAAAACAAGCACAGTTCGGCGCGGGTCTTTTCGGACAATTCAGGATAGCCGGGAATACTTTTTCGATTAATTGCCTTTACAAAGCGCAATATGCGAGCGCCTTTTTTATGAAACAGTTGATAAGCCAGGTATTGTAACAAAATGCTCTTGGGCATCTTGGTGGTATTTTCTTTTTGGGGCAACTGAGGGAAATTAAAACTGGCATCCACTCCCAAAAAGCCGCACACATGAGCCAGTGTATCGACACGGTTTGTATGTAAATCGTCCAGCTTCAAAAAAAGCATCTGGTCCATCGGGAAAAAATTTAAGTAATTCTTTATCTGGGATATATAAACGCTGCGGTCTTTATAGCGCATTGTAAAATCTTTGCATCGGCCGAGCGTATCACGCTCCAAAGCCTTTTCAAAAGACAAATTTTCCTTACCCATGCTCACAAAAAAACAATAATGCGAGTAGGCTCTGGATACAGGTTCGCGGAAGATCCAAACCAATTTGATTTTTGGGTCAAAGCGGGCAATGCGCTCAGCCACTTGCGGAGCATAGGAATATGTCGGCGTTTTCTCCCCAATGGCTTTCTGCCCACCCCATCCGTTAAACAGGCTGGAATAATACCCCAGCCCTTTTTGATACGCTGCATCGTCATTGAAAAAATGCAGTTCGCGTTTGGGCATAAAAATATTCGGATGCATTTGAAGTTCTTGCGACAACGACGATGTGCCGCTTTTCATCGCTCCGACAATAATAAAGTTCGGCAAAACTTCCATGGAACGAATCGTCCTTCTTCTTAGGGCCTGGCGATGGCAAGCGCGTAATCCGCCAGCCTTCGGGTGGAATGACCATCGGTAAAATGGATATAATCGCGCACCAGTTGGGCGCGTTGTGCTTGATACCAGGCGGGGTCTTGGAGTGCCTTGCGGATGGCCGGGGCAAAGTCTGCCTGTTGGCGGATAATCGGAACCAAATCCAGGCGTTCGATGCGCCCAAAGTGTTTTCCCAACACCCAGGTGCTGAAATATTTGCGGGCGCGCTGCGGCTGGTAAGGGTGAAAAATGGGGACAATTGTGGGTCTGTCGAAGATGGCAGCTTCAAGAGTAATGGTAGACCCTGGCGTAATGACGACATCCGCATGGCGCAACATATTTCCGACCAAAACCACATCGTCGCGCGTCATATACCAGGTGAGGGCAGGCCAATAGCGGTTGACATAAGAGAGCCGAACATTGGGATGGGATGCGTATTTTTGGAAGTGCTCCAAGCGCGACCAGGGATGCAGTCGGCAAATCAACTGCGGATTGCCCGGCAAGCTGCCTTCGTCAATCATCTGAAGCAGAACATCCATCCAGCAGGTTTCGTCGAAGCCGGGAAAGAAGTACCCCAGCGAGGCAAACACCAGGATCAGACGATGGGGGTCCAGCCCAAAAGCTTCGGCGAGTCGCGCCCGCGACCAGACCTCCCCGGAATCAAAATACGGGTCGAACTGGGGCGAGCCGATGATGGTTACTGCTTCGGGTAAGTAACCTTCCAGTTCGATGACTTCCCGCCGGTTGATTTCATTCCATACGGCCAGGCGTTGCGGGCGGCTGCGCAGACCTTTGTAAACATTATCCCAGCTACGCACCACTCCCAACGTTGGAATCCCCAGGCGGTGGGCGGCGCTCAACAACTCAGACTCTTGCGGCAAATGAGCATGAGTTGTCAACAAAATGGCGGGCCGGCGCTCTCTAAAAAACTGCGCGTATTCCTCGCCGGGATGACTGAACAACTTCTCACGCCAATCGATCCAATACCGCGCCAGGCCCGGAAGCTTCAAGCGCACCAGCCGCCGACCCATCCAATAGGCGCGCGTATCCCAAACGGAAGGCTCGCAAGGGGAAAAGGGCCGAAATTCGATTTGCGGACTTTGCCAAAGGCCGGTGAACTCAGGAACAGTTGCCGCCTCCGTAAAGACCGTCACAAAGCAACCCGCCTGTACAAAATAATCCAGAAGGCCATTGTAGAAAAGATCGCGGACCGTTCGCCCTTCGGTAATGGAGATGGCGATATTCATACTGCCCCGCTCCCCAACCCCAAATTGACCCACTGCCAGATATAAAAGCTGTTGTCGCTTACGCCCGTCTGGTAATCCCGCCACTCCCGACGCACCGCATCCGTATCAAGCCACTCGCCGCCGTAAAGGGTAAGCGCCGCCTCGATGCAGGCCGTTGACCAGTCCTTGAGCGACCCCCGCAGCCATTCCCGCTGCGGCGTTTGCAGCGGACGTTTGGGCGCTTCGGCCACACCACCGGGCAGCAGGCGGCCTGCAATTTGGCGCAGCAAAACCTTGTGAGTTGGCCCGCTGATCTTTCGCTCCGTTGGCTGGCGAAAAGCCAATTCGAAAAGGCGATGATCGAGAAAAGGCTCGCGCAACTCGGTGCTGCTCATCATGGAAATCCGGTCATTAAAACGCAAAGCGCGGGGAATTTTGGTGTAGCGTGCGTCACGGTCCTGCAAATTACGCAGCGCATCGGGGAAAGAGTTTGGCGGAAGAAACGGTTCGGCCAGGGCACGGAACGCTTCGGTCAAACATTCAGGGTGAACGGAAGACGCGCGGCTACCCTGAACAGGCCCAAACGCAGGCTTTCCTGCATTCGTGGAAGAATCAGTCAGGGCGTTCCTGTAATAATCATAACCGGCCCACTGCTCATCAAGACCCTGTCCGTCCAAAAGAACAATTACGCCATCTGAGCGGGCCTGTTCAAAGACTCTGGCATAGGCCAGGGTGGGAAGTCCGCCAAAAGGCTCGTCCTGATATTGCTGAACACGGGCTGCCAGGTCGGGAACTTCAACTGGAGTCAGACGGCAAATTCGATGCGGATGGTTGGTGCGCGCCAGCATTTGCTCCACCCAGGGCAATTCATCATACGCCGGGTCGCCGGTGGCAAAAGTATAGGCATTCACGCGGCTCTCTGCGCCTTGAATCGTATGCACCAAACCCAACAGGATGGATGAATCCAAACCGCCGCTTAAGTTAATGCCCACCGGCACATCGGAGCGAAAACGCATTCGCACGCTTTCTTCGAGCAAAGTGAGATACTCGTCAGCCACAATGTCGGATGAGCGCTGATTAAAGGCGTTCCCAACTCGTTCGGCCAGATCATACCACCGCCATAATGTAGATTGCCCGGCCTGCCAGCGCAAGGCATGACCCGCAGGGAGGGCCTGCACACCCTGCCAAAACGTTCGCGCAGAATGCCCGTAAACGCCATAAGCCAGATACGTCGCCCACGTGACTGAATCCGGCTGACGCGGGAGGCCAGCCGCGTGCAAAGCTTTGATCTCACTCGCCAGCGCCATTGCTCCGTCCGGCAGCCGGGAATAGTATAAGGGTTTGACGCCAAAGCGGTCGCGGGCGGCGAATAAAACCTGCCTGCGGACATCCCAGATCATCAAGGCAAACATCCCGATAAAATGATCGAGACAGGCCTCGCCCCAGCGCTCGTAGGCAGCCAGGATTACTTCCGTATCCGTCTGCGTTTGATACGGGTAATTGCACAATTCAGCCCGCAGTTCCAGGTAGTTATAAACCTCGCCGTTAAAAACAATCCAAAGAGTTTGATCGCGGTTGCACATCGGCTGCCGTCCGGCTGGGGAAAGATCAATGATGCTCAACCGGTTGTGCCCCAACCCAACACCAGCGGCCCTATCCATCCACACCCCTGAAGCATCCGGGCCACGATGACGCTGGGAGCGCATCATCGCTTCGAGTTGCTCCTGGTTCCAGCCTGGACCGAGAATAGCGCTAATTCCACACATTGGATCGCTTTCGATGCGCAAATAAACAGGGATCAGATCGATAAAAAGTCATCACCCGCCCCAGTGCTGCTTTCCTTTTTCCAGAGCCTGACAAGCGCATCCGCAATAATCAAATCGCGCTCATCGTCAATATTTGCCAGCCACTCGCGTGGCATGATGTATGCTTTTTTGCGAGACGGCATCAGGGTTTGCTGCTCGAACAACACCGATCGCCGAACAGCATAAATGGCACCGTTGCGATAATATACCACAGGCAGTTTTTGGCGCTGCAATGTCTCCCAATCGGGCCACAGAGGGTTCATCCAACCATTATCTTCTAGCTCATACATCCGGGCCGGATGCGTGTCATCCATTGGGCAAACACTGATAACACCATCAACCTCTGCGTCAGCTTCGAGCATGGCGATAACATCATCGATATTTTGCCCGGTACGAATCGGGGAGGTCGGTTGAAGCAGGATCACGACATCGAAATGACAATCGGCAGATTTTTCCATTTGCTCAAGAGCATGTAAAACAACCGGCAACATGGGTGTATGGTCTTGGGACAGTTCGGTTGGGCGCAAGAGCGTGAACGCGCCAGCGTCACGCGCAGTAACAATAATTTCTTCACTATCGGTGGTCACCACAAACGATGTCAACTTCGCGCTTTGGCGAGCCGCCTGAATAGCATAATTAATCAAAGGCTGCCCGGCCACCAGACGTAAATTTTTGCGCGGCACACCTTTTGACCCGCCGCGAGCAGGAATAATAGCCAGTGTTTTCAATAGGTTATCCTCTTATCCACAGTGAGCGGCACTTCAGCCAGCAAGTTGGCAATGCGCTCCCCGGCGCGGCCATCTCCATATAAAGGATTACTGGGGAAGCGCCCGTTTGCCAGGTGGGTTTTCACGGCCTGGAAAATCGCTTCACGATTATGGGCCACATCGACCACATTCATTCCGCGATCCCGCCCACCTTCCCGGTTCCCGATATTCACCACCGGCACACCCAGGTAACTCGATTCACGAATACCCACACTCGAATTCCCAATCAGGCACTTTGCCCCAATCAACAAGCGTAAAAAATCTTCTGGCGGCATGTTTTTGAAAAAATAAATGAAGGGGACATCGTGGGTTTCACGAAAATGGCGGATACCCTTGGAAATCCGGTCTGAACCCGCATCCACATTCGGCCAGAACCAGAAAGTTGGGTACGCCAGGCGTTCAACAGCGGCCAAAGTTTCGTGAATTTGCTCCAACGCATTGCCGTATTCAGTGGTAACCGGATGTTGCATCACTACCAAATAGCCTTCCCCCGTATCGAATTTATGGCCCACGCCACCATACTTGAACGGGTTAAAACCATTCAATCCTTCATCCATCACCCTGGCTGCCAGGTCCACCGATGGGCAACCTGTTACATGAACAGTAGCAGGATCTTCGCCCATCCTGGTGACGCGTTCAGCCGCCCCTACGTTGGAAACAAAATGCACATTGGAAAGTTTGGTGACTGCATGGCGCACCTTTTCATCAATAGACCCCGTAACTTCCCCGCCTTGAACGTGCGCAACAGGAATGTTTAAATACGATGCGGCAATCGCAGTTGCGATGGTCTCATAGCGATCAGCCACCGTTATCACTATATCCGGTTTTAAATTATCGAAAATGGTGGCCAATTCCACAATACCCAACCCTGTCGATTTTG
>JBARBA010000149.1:0-7951 GCA_049792555.1 Anaerolineales bacterium | reverse complement strand
GAGTAACACTGCTACTGTCAGAGTACACGCAGCCAGTATGTCCATTTCTGCTGCTTTGTTTTTACTCACGATCAGGTTTATTTACGGGATCGAATCGCTAACAGTCATGTTGGTGGTTAGCGTCATTTTCAATTTCTTGATCAGTACGCTCATCGTTTTTTTCGACTACTGGCCGATAAAAGTAAAAGTACCAGTTCAAACTACAGCAAGAAAATAATGCCAATTCTATGACACGTATGTATCATTTCAATAATCGGCGGTTGAGTAGGCGGCGGTGCTGTCCCGTCGCCGTACACCTGCACTTGCCGCCGGTGCAAGTGTCGAAACCACCTGTCAACAGCAATTTCCCTGAAATATTGAGATGATACACACGTATTCTCCTTAGCTTGATCAAAAACGATGCGCAAAGCTGAAAAGCCAGATATTTAGATCAGCCATCAATCATAGCTTGGAAGATTGTAAAAGCATTGGTATTTGTTCAACACATCTGAATCATTGACGAAAGACCAGAGAGCGCTCCGGAGGACCCTTATGACAATTGTTGATCAGGAAACGTTTTTAAAATTGCCGGCCGATGAAGTGGCAAAACTGGTGCATGCTGCCGGGCCGCAAGTGTGTGTCTTTCCTATCAATGGAACACGGCGTTGGTACATGTTGGAGCATGCCCAAAATGTAAAGGGCGATCCGGCGCAGGCTTACATGGATGCCATGCAAAAGCGCTATATCGAACTATATCAAATGTGCTTTGAGCATGGCTTGGATACTTTATTGACGCCTGTTTTTGGCTCGGAATTACTGACGCGGGGAGATGCGTATGCCCGGAAAATGGGCGCGGAGGGCATGGCCCGCTTTGCGGAACACCCCGAATTCCTGTCTTTTTACCAGAAATATGATGTGCGCGTCCACTTTTATGGCGATTATCGCAAATTATTTCCCGGAACGCCATTTGCTTATCTGACTGACCTGTTTGACGATATCACAAAACAAACCCGGCACAACACATCTTGCCGGCTGTTTTATGGTATGTTCGCCAACGATGCCGTTGAAACGGTCGCCACACTCTCTGTGCAACACTTTCAGAAAATCGGCAGTATTCCATCGCGCAGGGAATTGGTCGAGCAGTATTACGGCGAGTATGTAGACCCGGCAACTTTGTTCATCGGCTTTGACAAGTTCAGTGTGTTTGACTATCCTTTGCTCAATCTTGGGGAGGAAAACCTGTATTTTACGGTTGCTCCGTCCTCATATCTGAATGACCGCCAATTAAGGAGTATTTTGTACGACCACATTTACTTGCGAAGCGCCGAAGAATTGGATTACACCAAAATGTCCAAACAGGATTTTCAATTTATGAACGAATTCTATCGGGAAAATCGCCAGAATATATTTGGTGTGGGTGAATTCCACGGTGGTGTATGGTATCCGAGATTGCAGACCAAAAATAATCTTGCGAGGGCATTCTAGCATGGAAGACTTTCAAAGCTTGCTGAAAAAGATGGGCAACGGGCAAATCTCAAGCAGCGCATATGATACTGCTTGGCTTGCCCGGTTGACAGAGTACGACTCTCAAATCAGTCATCGCGCCCTGGCGTGGATTGCCCAAAATCAGCTTCACGATGGTAGTTGGGGAGCAAAAGATGTTACGTATTATCATGACCGGGTAATTTGCACGCTGGCAGCCATGATTGCCCTGACTCGTCAAGGCCGGCGTGAACAAGATAGTTGGCAAGTGCAAACAGGTCTCTCGGCGCTCAACCGGATTATACAAAATGCAACAGGCGGCCTCACCCAAGAAAAACGTGCTGCCACTGTAGGATTTGAAATGATTGTGCCAACTTTGGTCTTGGATGCGGAAAAACTTGGCATCATTCAACACCAGGGAGAGCGCATTCTTGGCAGACTTGGGAGCGCGCGCAAAGCCAAGATGGAAAAATTATCTGGAAAAAGAATCTCCAGGTTTATTACGGCAGCCCATTCTGCTGAAATGGCGGGGATTGATAACCTGAATTTGCTGGATATTGACGGGTTGCAGGAAGAAAACGGTTCCGTCGCAAACAGCCCGGCAGCCACAGCTTATTTTGCTCTGAGCGTTAAACCGGGCGATGAGAGGGCTTTAAATTATTTACACAAAATTATCGGTCAGGATGGCAGCGTCCCGGCCTTTGCGCCATTCGATATTTTTGAGCGTGTATGGGTCTTGTGGAATTTGCTCTTAACTGATAAATATCAGACGCCCGAAATAAAGAACCTCTGCCAACCGCATATAGATTACATCCGACAGGAATGGAAGCCCGGACACGGATTAGGCTTTTCTGCCAGTTATACTTTAACGGACGGCGATGATACAATGGTAGGGTATGAAGTATTGTCCAAGTTTGGGCAAAACGTAGATATCGAATCTGTCTTAAACTATGAAGAAGAAAACTGGTTTCGATGCTATTATTTGGAAACCCATCACTCGATTGATGTAAATATCCATGCCCTGGGCGCATTGAAACAAGCAGGTTTCCAACGCGACCATCCAACGGTTCAAAAAGCCCTCCAATTTATTAAAGCAGTGAGAAATACAGGAAATTATTGGTTTGACAAATGGCATGTTTCACCATATTACACAACAGCCCATGCAATCATCTCGTGTAGGGAATATGCTGATGAATTATGCGCTGAATCTGTGAATTGGATACTCGAGACCCAAAAACCAAATGGGTCTTGGGGATTTTATAATTTTTCAACCGCTGAAGAAACCGCTTATTGTCTGCAAGCCTTAATTTTGTGGAAACGATATGGTGGAAAAATTCCGGCAGGGCGTATTGAGCAAGGAAGTTATTGGCTGGCAAATAATTGTCTTCCACCATATCCGCCGTTTTGGATTGATAAATCCTTATATTGCCCTGAATTACTGGTGCAGTCATCTATCTTGAGCGCGCTGGCACTTGCCGAGGAAGAAAAAATTTTATGAAATATATTCACTCCATCAGATCATTTTTTGCCCAAATAATAAACATTCCGGTTGCGGATCCTGACGATTCCCGTCGACGAAGGCTTTTAAATATAATTTTGCTTGGCGCTGCTGCTGTGGCCTGCGTTACCGCAATTGCGGGGATGGCAGTGGCAACTTTAGGGGTGATTCCCGTTGATGATGGGCTAAGAATCGTAGGTCTATCCATCGCTACATTTATTGGCGCTACGATTATCTACTTAATAAACCGATATGTATCTGGACGATACGCTGGCGTCTTATTTTTGTTTTTTTTGATGGTTGTGGTGGTATTTTCTGATGAACTTCCGCAACTGGTGAATGGTCGTAGCTTATATGTGTTTTTGTTACCAATTATTATTTCCAGTGTTCTTTTGGCTCCAAGCGCCAGCTTCGTTTTTTATGTACTTGTTAGCGCAGAAATAGTGCTCATTGCCAGTATTGCGGGAGTGCCCCCCAATACTCCGGCTATTTCTGTATTCCTGCTATTTGCTATCATGTCGTGGCTCTCCTCGCGCAGCCTGGAACAAGCCCTGCGCGAGTTGCGCACTGTCAACGTCGAACTTGACCAGCGCGTGGCCGACCGGACGCGGGAACTCTCCGATGCGCTGACCCGTGAGCATGCCGAAGCCAGCCGCCGCCAAGCCATCCTGCAAGGTATTGCCGACGGCGTGATCGTGCTCGACAATGACGGCGATGTGATCATGTGCAACATGGCTACCAGTCGCCTGCTCGAGACGCCCATCGAGCAGATTATGCGGCACAACATTGAAGACATTCTGCAGACATCGATGCTTTCAGAAGAAGACCGCGAGATTCTCATGCAGACCATTGGCGCAGCCGATGTGACCATGGCCCCCATGCGCATCCGTTGGGACAAGCGCACGCTCTCGGTCAAAGCCGCGCCGGTGCGCGATGCCAAGGGGCAAGCCATCGGCAACGTGGCGGTCTTGCGTGACTTCACCCGTGAAGCTGAAGTGGAGGAGATGAAGAACACATTCGTCTCCATGGTTTCGCATGAACTGCGCACGCCGCTTAATGCTATACTGGGTTATTCTGAAATGCTGCGCGATGCCATTTACGGCTCGGTCAACGACAAACAGGCAAATGCCGCTGACCGCATTCTCAAAAACTCGCGCCGCCTGTTGGATATCGTCAGCGACTTGCTGGATAAGGCCCAAATCGAAGCCGGGCATCTGGCGCTGCATTACGAGCAATTCAAAACTATGGATGTGTTCGAAAATATGCACAGCGTCATGGATCAGATTGCCATCGACAAGGGTTTGACGTTGACCAGCAGCATTGCGCCCGATATGCCTGAAATGATTGACAGCGATCCTCAACGCCTGCAACAAATACTGGTCAACCTGGTCAATAATGCGATCAAATTTACTGAAAAGGGTGGCATCATTGTCCGCCTTTATCGTGTGACTGACGAACACTGGGCCTTCGATGTGACCGATACCGGGCCGGGGATTGCAATTGAAGATCAAAAGTTTATTTTCGATCCGTTCCGTCAGGTGGAGGGCACCGTTACCCGCGCTCACGGCGGCATTGGCCTGGGACTTTCCATCGTCAATCGCATCATCGATTTGATGAAAGGACGGATTTTTGTGCAAAGCGCCCTGGGACAAGGCACCACGTTTACGGTGATCCTCCCGTTTGATCCCCCTCACAAGAAGGAGTGACTTGTGAATTCAGATACGCCAAAAGATAAAAAGCCGATTAGTATGGTCATTGAAGACGACGATGATCTCTCGGCGATTTTCTGCGAAGCGCTTAACGCGGCAGGTTTCGAAACGGAAATTGTCCGTAATGGGCGTTCGGCGATCGAGCGACTCGGGGTTGTTACGCCGGATGTTGTGGTCCTGGATATGCACTTGCCTCTGGTGGCCGGGTCGGAGATTCTTAAATTCATCCGCTCTGAAAAAAGATTGTCCTTTACCAACGTGGTCGTGACGACTGCGGATGCCATCATGGGCGAACAGATGCGTGAAAGCGCTGATTTTGTGTTGATCAAGCCCATCAGTTTCGGACAACTGCGCGACTTGACGGCGCGTTTGAACCCGATTGATCCTGAAGAATAGTTTTGGTTGCTCAATATTGCGGTGGCGCGGTTTTTTGCGCCGCCGCTTTTTTTTTTATAGTTCTCCAGAAAAGTTTTTTCCACAGATTACACCGATTTACGCAGATTTTTTAAGCTTTTACAAATGAAATTTGTGCAAACAAAGCAAAGAATCTCACCGCTGAGCGATGCCCTGAGCTTGTCGAAGGGATCGCGGAGAGCGCGGAGATTTAAAAAGGTTTTCCCCGCACCTGTGGTGGGGCAGGTGTCAGCGGACTCTGCGTGCTCCGCGGTTAAAGCTTTTTGGTTCCGGCTTGTCCGTCAGCGCCTCTGACCGCAGCAGCGGGGGTACCTCCCATAAACATACGCTAGAATCCGGGAAAACTAATTACACAGAGGAGTTGCTTTATGGCATATACCCAAAATGGCGCGGTCGCCTTAATTCCCCAGCCGGTCAATATCCTGCTTGTGCTGATTAATATCGTGTATGGTTTTTGCCATTCGAACGGCGTGAGTGTTTTAATACCCCCCAGTCGGTCAATATCCTGCCCGCGCCGATTAATATCGTTTAAGACTTTCGTCGCTTAAAAAGGTATCCTGAATCAACTCTCAAGTTCAGTAAATTTTTATCGCGACAAATTTGCAAAACTGTAAATGGCTTAAATTGAAAGGTTCTAGCAAACTATAACCATCACAAACTCCATATAATAATAAAGTAATAAATCAAGCATCCATAATTACTTACTCTCATAAAAAAAGGAGATATTTCATGAAAAACAATACTTTGAAACAAATGCTTTTGATCGCGCTTATCGTGATACTACTCGGTAGTGGTTTTGCCACTCAGGTCGCGCAGGCGAAAACCCCTCCCCCGGTCAAAGTATCCATTGTGATTGACGCGGATACCGGTGTTGACGATGCTGCGGCAATTTCCTATCTATTGACCCGTTCCGACCTGGTCAACATTTTGGGAATTACTGCGGTTGCGGGGAACACGACTGTAGAGAATGCCGCAAACAATGACCTCCTGCTCCTGGATGCCGCTCAACGCACAGATATCCCGGTCGTTGTTGGCGCGGCGGCTCCCCTGGTTCTTCCCGCCAGCCTGCAAGGCATGTTCGTCAATGGCCCGGACGGGTTATGGTTTACGAGTTATGGATTTGCCCCACACGATTTGTCGGGCCTCTCTCACGATGCCGCAGCATTCTTATGCTCCAAGGCGCAGGCCGGCGTGACGCTGTTGGCCCTGGGACCCCTGACGAACGTAGCCAACGCAGTCAGGGCCTGCCCTGCCCAGATGAAACTGTATAAGATTGTCTGGATGGGTGGCGCAAAATCTGTAAATGGTGAAGGCAATACACCGGTCAGCGTATTCAACCCATGGTTTGACCCTGATGCCGCCCAGATCGTTTTGCAGTCGGGTGTGTCCATGGTGATGGTTACTACGGATGCTGCCCGCACGGTGACGATTGACCCGGCTATATTCGACAAAATCGCGCAGCATGGGAATGCACTGGGCAAACTGATCGCTCCTGCATTGAAGCAATATGCCAGCCTGTTTGCGACATCCACCGGCCGTCATGGAAAGCTGCGCGTTGCGCTTTATGACCCGACGGTGGCTGTATTGGCTGTACACCCCGATTGGGCCACACCCCAAACCGGCTTGGTCATGGTACAGACCCAGGACGGCATAGCGCGTGGGCAGACGATCTTTGGCTTCTCGATGGGCGAGCATTTATCCATGCTTGCCAGCGATGCAGAGTTGAGCGCCATTGCCGGTCAAGCCTACAGCAACCCCAATTTTGACATGAATGCTGCGCTTGGGGCCATCCTGTATCGCCAACCTGACAATGCCCAAGTCATCCTGACGCTTGATCCCAACCAGATTATCAAAGAATGGTTGACGGGCGTAACCAAGTAATCAAAACAAGCAGATTTCGATTAAAAATGGGCGAGTCAAATTGACTCGCCCATTTTTTGCGGCCCAAGCCTGGATGGTAAAAGACGGGTGAGCTTACGGGATGATCCACTCAGCAATTCTCAATGTGGACAAGTCGATCCGCAGATTTCACAGATTATCGCAGATTCTGTTTAAAAAATCTGCGATAATCTGCGCCACGAGTGCCCGTCAGGGTATCTGTGGATGAAGGGTTTCACACTGAGGATTGCTGTGATCCACTCATCAGACCCTCGGCAGGGGCAGCGTAAGTGTATAATTTCGTGCCAGGAGAAGCCAGGTAAAGAAACGGCTTCTCCTGGCTGTCCTGACCCGCGACGCGCAGCGCAAAACAGTCTTCAAAACCGCTGCCGATTTTGTCCATAAAATTGAGAATCCCATGCCCCTTGAAATCGTTTCCTTTATCCTTGGCCCGGTGCAGACGAACGCTTACCTGGTTGCCGACAGCGCCAGCGGCGCCGCCGCCGTGATCGACCCGGCTTGGGACGGCAAAGTCATCCTGCAGGCTGCCCAGAAACGTAACTGGCGGATTGCCCACCTGTGGTATACCCACGCCCACTTTGACCACATCGGCGGCGCTGCGGCAATCGCCGACGCGTTGAATCCGCTGCCGCTGATCGCGTTGCACCCCTCCGACCATGTTCTGTGGCGGGCAAGCGGCGGCGGGGCGATGTTTGGCATCGACATCGACCCCGGCCCCGAACCGGCCATCGACTTTGCGCAAGGCATGATCCTGCGCCTGGGCGACGCCGAGATTGAAGTGCGCCATACGCCCGGTCATACCCCCGGTCATGTGGTGCTCTACTGCCCCAGCGCAGGCGTCTGCTTTTGCGGCGACCTGATTTTTTCAGGCAGCGTTGGTCGCACCGATCTGCCGGGCAGCAACACTCCGGCGCTGATCAACAGCATCCGTACCCAGATTTATACGTTACCCGACGAAACGCGCCTGCTG
>JBARBA010000148.1:0-1947 GCA_049792555.1 Anaerolineales bacterium | reverse complement strand
CTCTTGGAGAGATCGAGTACGGAATTGATCACCTCGAGAAGGTGGCGGCCCGAGCGCAGGATGTCGCCGGAATAGTCGAGGTAACGCACACTGCCCAGATCTCCGAACAGCTGGCCATTGATGATCTCGGAAAAACCGATAATGGCATTCAACGGCGTGCGCAATTCATGGCTCATATTGGCCAGGAAGCGCGTCTTGGCGGCGTTGGCGGCTTCGGCTTCCTGCTTGGCCTTGCGCAGATTCTCCTCACGTTCCTTGATGGCGGTGAAATCCGAGAAGAAGATGATGGAGCCGCCTTCGGAGGTCGCGTTGGCCGTCATGCGCACCCAGCGCCCGTCCGCCAGCTCGAGTTCGGCATGCCCGGAGGCTTTTATGGCGCCATCCTCGCCGGCGCCGAGTTGCTGCTGCAGCAGGTGCAGCACCTCCGAAAATGCGGTGCCGCTGACCAGCCGATGGGCAATGGCCGGAAAGAATTGCCGCAGCTGCCGGTTGGCCAATACGATCATTCCGTCAGGCGCCACCAGAATGACGCCTTCGTGCGAGGTCTCCAGCGCGTCCGAGAGCCGGTTTTCGGCCGAGCGTCGCAAGGCGGTCTCCCGCCTCATCATCTCCCGGATATTATCCTGCATCACGGTCATGGATTTGAGCAGGGCGCCGGTTTCGTCGGCGCCGCCAGGTGGAATGGGCGTCTGCAACTCGCCATGCGCGATCCGGTCGGCGACCATGGCGGCAGCCGAAAGCGGGCGCACGATGCGGCTGCGCAGGAATAGCGTGATCACGCCCGCCAGCAGCAAGGCCAGCAAGGTGGCGCCCGCGCTTAGATATTTGTAGGTCATGACATTGCTGATAGTCTGGCGGCGGCCGACGAAACTGTGATCGGTGTTGAGTTCGACCAGAAGATCGAACTTGTCGTCGACCTGCTGGTCGATCTTCTCCAATGCCGCGACGTTGCCCTGGGCGCGCAAAGACCGCCAGCGCGCCACCAGCGGCCTGATTTCGCGGATCAGATGTTTTTCATCGTCGGTCATGGAGCGCTGTTCGGCCACGCCCAGATCTTCGGCAAAGGTGGAAGCAAGATCGCCGATCTCCGCGGCAATCGCCTCGCGTTCATTGGCATCGGCGTGCTCAAAGCGCAGCTCGGCCATCTGCAAGGTGATGAAATCGGATTGCGCCGCTCGGCCATAATTGATGGCCATCAAGGGACCATCAAAAGTGGTCACCGCCATCTTGCCGGCAAAAAAGAGCACGCCATAACCGGCCGCGCCCACGAGCGCGATCAACGCGCTCATCGCGACGAAGGCGCCAAATATCTTGGTGCCGATGGAATATTTGGCCAGTGACATTTCCAGATCCGGCCTGCGCGGCGCGTCGTCCCAATTCTGGACCAGGGAGTATTTATGGCCGCTTAAGGATGGATCCCGGAACGCGGACTGGCGTCGTGGAACCCGAGCGTTTCCCACTACTTAACGTGCACCACCAGCTTCATTTTGGGGTGGATGTGGCAACGCACCTCGAAGGTTCCCGGCTCGGGGAAACTTTCGGTAACATTTTGGCCGGGCGCCCTTTCATCGGAATCGAACAGGCCTGGGACATAGATCTGATGAATGAACACGTCCCGGTTGGTGAAAGTCAGCGTCTCGCCATGACTGACGGTGACCTCTCCGGGGTGAAAGGCCCGCCCCTGTTGGGCAATAGTGTGGGCATCGTCCGCGAAAGCGGGGGGCCCCAGCCCAAGCAGGATTGCTGGCAATATGCGCTTCATCCGCAATCTCCCAATAGTCCAATTTTAGGTCCGGGAGATTGAAGAAGGCTGAAGGCCAAGCCGACCCGAAAACCCTGGGAAAGCCCGACAAAACGGGGGTGGACAAGAAGGCCGCCGCTGGCCTATACCCGCCCACCTTCTGACGCGGGGTGGAGCAGCCCGGTAGCTCGTCAGGCTCATAACCT
>JBARBA010000147.1:0-9878 GCA_049792555.1 Anaerolineales bacterium | reverse complement strand
GTCAGGAGACCACCACCGAATGGGATGGTGACGAGGCTGGCCAAGGCGATGCCGCCCAGGAAGGCCAGGGCGATCCAGAAGAGCGGCATGATCGAGAATTTTTCGAGCAGGGAATCTTTCACAGGTTGATTTTACAGCAAAACCCCCCGAGTTTGGGTTTTTGGAGCGGAAGTCATCGGCGCCACATACAACTGTTCCCATCTTACCCGGTGGTGAAGATTACAGGTTTGCGCATTGGGAATTAAATTTTGCGCATTGGAAAAAAAGTTTTGCGCATTGGAGATTAAATTTTGCGCATTGGGGATTAACGGTTTCCGCATTGGGGATTAAAGTTTGCGCATTGCAAAAAACAAAAACACCCTGGCCGTGCCAGCGAGTGCGCAGGCATAACCAAGGTGTTTTTCTTGCCCCGTAGGGGGTCATCTTTCATCCTTCTGCCTTCATCCTTCATCTTCCGCCAGCAACCCCATCTCTGCCAGCGCCGCCAGCACCTTGGCCTGCGCCCCGGCCTTGACCACCACCGTCACCGGGCCGAGCACCTCGCCCAAAAAGCGCGCCGCGCTCGATGCGCGCAGTTCGTTCAAGACTTCGGGCTTGCTGACCTTTAGCACCACCAGGTTCTCGATGCGCGCCTCGCTGCCGTTCACTTCCCAACGTTCCAGCGCGCGCACGAACGGCGGCGGCAGCGGCCCGGCAGCACATTTGCGCAAAACGCCCACCAGGTGCCCCGGTTTCAAACCCTGCTGGCGGGCGCGCGTCAGCGAGTCCGGCGTCACGCGGTAGCGGTATTCGTCGTCCTTTTCAGGCTCCCATTCGCAGAAACGGGCAATCTGGTAACGCGCCGCGCGCGGGGCCAGCCTGGGCACGGCAATCCGTCCGTTCGAAGCCACGCTCAGTTTGGCGCTTTCAAGGTTTTGGGCGCGGGCATCATTACTCGCAGCGCGGAAAGCCGTCGGCGCGGCCTTTTCGCCCGCCTGGATGCGGTTTTCCAGGTCGGGCGCGGCCAGGTCCATCATGCCCAGCCAAAAGAGCGGCCCGCCCACCAGGTAACGGATCAGCGCCCCATCGACGGCGTCCCAGCTTGCAAAGCCGCGCAGGAAGCTGCCGTCGGCTTCGCGCTTGATGAACCACGAGTCGTAATCGCCCGCCGGGCGCTGGAAATCTGGATGTTTGGCCTTCACATCGCGCACAAAGGCGGGCAGGCTCCACCACTGCTTTTCGGGCACGGCCTCCAGCAGGTTGAGCAAAAACTCGCGCGTCTCCAGCGGCTGGTTTTTCCACTCGCCCTCGCAGGAAAGTCCCGGAACCATGCGCAGTTCGTTGAACGCATCTGAATCCTGCCACGCCCCCACCAGCATTTCCAGCGCCCTGGCTCTGGACGCTTCGAGAAAGCTTTTTACCGGATCCGGCTGCGGCGCGCCGTTAACGGTGATTTTTGCCGCATCCAGGAAGGCGCTCACCGCGCTGACGGGGATACCCGTTTCAGGCGGCTGGATGCCCGTCCGCAACGCAGCCAGCAGCGTGCAGGCGTCATCCAGCAGCCGGTCACTGGCCGGGGTTGGAAAAGCCTTCTCCGCCGGCGACGCCGGGCGGCCCAAAGCCTCCCCCGTCCCGCGCGCCGCCACAGGGCTGGGTTGGGTCGGGGGAACCGCATTGGCCGGTTTCAAACTTGGAGTCGCCTCTTTTACCTTTTTCTTCTCTTCCACCGGTTTGCGCTCTAATACTTCTTTTTGCTTTTCTGGCTCTTTTTTCTTTTCTTCGTGCCCTTCGTGTACGCTTGCCCCCGCTAGGGGGTCGTGGATAACTTTTTCTTCCCCAACATCCAGCACCATCAAAAAATCGTCCGGGATGAACGCAAATTCCTGTGAGCCTTTCTCGGTATCGAAAAAAGCCTTGCCCACCAGCGCCCGGTACCACAGCGCCTCCGCCGCAGAAGCAGGATGCAGGTGCGGCTGCTCCCTGTCGCGTTTGCCGGGGCCCATTTCGCGCACGTCCCCAAAACGGCGGGTAAACGTCCCCCAGGGAATGCGCCCACCGGCAGCGCTCAACGCTTCCAGCGCGGCGCGCGCATCTTTCGAGAGAGTCGAGACCACTTCATCGACCAGCTCCGCATCGCACAGCGCCTCGGCCAGTTCCAGCGCAGCCGCAACCGGGTCGTTGGAAGTCAGGTCAACGCCCCATAGCGTGGCAACGATGCGGGTAAATCCCAGGTCATTCGGAGGAAAGATTTGCGAAAGGTCCGGCATGTTATGAACTTTTAATCAGTCTGGGTGGCGTTATCGTAGCGCTAATGGCCAGGAATGCAATGACGCCAGCCAAAATTCCCACGACAATCGAAAGAAACACACCGACCAATGCCTGCCAGTATTCGATGTCTGCAATGGTTTTAATGGCGATTATTAGCATGGCTGCCTGGTAAAAAAGGAGGATGAAACTCAATAGCGCAAGAACCCACCCTGGTGAAAAGAGAAAAATGGGAGTGATGATCAAAAAAATGGGGAGTGAGATCGATACGGTCAAGTAAAGCAGCTTATCATACACGTATTCTTTTTTGCGAAAGAGCCGTTGACAAATAAAATACGCAGCCGAAGAAAACAGCAGGGTGGACAGGGGAGCAACCAACACCACCGTCAACAATATTGGAATCGCCATCAACTTGCCGAAAGCAATGCTTGTCAGGGTATAGACATAAATCCCATAGAATACCATCCAGCCTACTGCCGATGCGAATTTGCCGTCCGCTTTTTTAGCTTCTGCCAGAAAAGTCTCTGGCGTTGGGCTGGTGAGCGCTTTCCAAAAAGTCCCGAGCCAATCGATCAGGGTGTCTTTCATGGTTTCTTCTTGACGTGAGTGGGGTGTAATGCCCGTAGGGTGCAAACGAAAAGGTGCGAGCGGATTATACCGTGAAAGTCGACGGCAGATTTTTAAGCGACGCGTGTCTGCTTGGCCGTTTTAGAACCCATTGAAACCCCTGCGTTGGCGTATGTTTGGCTGCTTTTTGCCCCCCAAAATGACCGCACAGCCTTACGATTACGCAATCCATGTTGGGAATTGCCGCCGTCCCTTTGACATTCTGCGCGCCTGCGGCTAAAATGATAGCTGACGGTGGTTCCTACACGCCGTTAGATTGGGTGAGTTCCCGATAAGGAGTAACTGTGAGCACAAAATGGCCTGAAAAATACGTTATCGGTCTGACCGGCAATGTCGCCACCGGCAAAAGCGTGGTGCGTAAAATGCTTGAGCACCTCGGCGCATACGGCATCGACGCCGATGGGCTTTCCCACCGCGCCACAGCCAAAAACGCGCCCGGTTATCAACCCACCATCGACGCCTTCGGGAAATGGATCCTCAACACCGACGGCGAAATCGACCGCAACAAATTGAGTAAACTGGCGTTCAGCGACACGGAGGCCATGGCCACCCTTGAAGATATTGTCCATCCGCTGGTTTCCCAGGCCATTGATGTGATGGTCAAACGCGCCTCACAGCGTGTGATTGTCATCGAAGCCATTAAATTGCTCGAAAGCGAACTGCGCAATTTCTGCGATACTGTTTGGGTGGTAAACGTGCCTGAAGATGTGCAATTGGTGCGCATGGTCGAAAAGCGCGGGCTGTCAACCGACGAAGCCGCGCAGCGCATCCACTTTCAAAGTTCCCAGCAGCAAAAGCTGGCTGCCGCCCAAACCGTCATCCAGAACACCGGCTCCTTCGAAGATACCTGGAAACAGGTCGTTGCCGAATGGAAGAAAGTCACGCCGCAGTCGGACACCATTCAGATGGTCAAACCGACCAAGGGAGAGTTTGTGGTGGCCCGCGGGCGTCCGCGCGACTCGGCCTCCATCGCAGAACTGGTGACGCGCTTGAGCGGCGGCGCGCGGACGGTTACAGCCGATGACGTCATGGCCGCCTTTGGCGAAAAAGCCTTCATGCTGCTCCAGCAAGACGGGAAAAACGTCGGCGTGGCCGGCTGGCAGGTGGAAAACCTGGTGGCCCGCACCACCGAATTTTTCATCGACCCGTCCCTGCCGATTGAAAATGCGTTAAAAATATTGATTGCCGAGGTTGAGCGCGCTTCGTCTGACCTGCAATGCGAAGCCTCCCTGCTCTTTTTACCGGAGGGGTTGGCCGCTCACCAGGCAACCTGGAAACAACTCGGCTACGAACCGCGCAAACCGCAGTCGCTGGGCGTGCAAGCCTGGGCAGACGCCGCCATCGAGTCGGCCCAACCGAATACCAGCCTCTTCTTCAAACAATTGCGCCAGGACCGCGTCCTGCGTCCAATCTAAGGGGTACAAGGGAGCGGGTAATCCCTGTGCCCAGTTTGCGAAGCCCCTTGCGACGTTTCCCCTGACCAGGAGATTAACCCGCACAGTGGGCTTCGTATCATCTTAACCGGGGACTTCACGTGCGCCCCAAGGGTGCGCGCGTCCCTGGAAGGGATGGCCTTTGGCGATAGTGTAATGAGGCGCTGACAATTTTCCTGATTACCCACTCCTTGCGATGACTGAATTTCTTAACAATATCCTCTTTATCTTCCAACGCCTCAATTGGTTAAGCGTCATCGACATTGCGCTGGTGACGCTGACCTTTTATGGCTTGCTGTATCTGGTGCGCGATACGCAGGCTATGGTTTTATTGCGCGGAATTGTTTTCCTGATCGTCCTGCTGGCGCTGCTGACCGCGCTGGTCGATTTACCCGCTTTTTCATGGCTGCTGCGCACCAGCCTGCCGGCCCTGCTGCTGTCCATCCCGGTCATTTTTGCGCCTGAAATCCGGCGCGCGCTTGAACGCATTGGCCGCGCAGGCACCTTTGTAACGGCCAACACCCACCGCGAAGACGTTGAGAAGCAGGCGGCAATCCAGGCGGTGGTCAATGCGGCGGCGCGGCTGGCGATGCGTCAGCACGGTGCGCTGATCGTTTTGCAGCGCCTCGACAGCCTGGATGAATATGTCAGCACCGGCGTGCTGATGGACTCGCGCCTGACCTCGGAACTTTTGCTGCAAATTTTTTACCCAAATACGCCGCTTCACGATGGCGCAGTCATCATCAAAGACAACCGCATCGCCGCCGGGGCGTGCGTCATGCCACTCTCGGCCAGCGGAATCCTGGTGCGCTCACCTGAACGCCAGATGGGTCTGCGCCACCGCGCGGCGCTGGGTATTTCGGAAGCCTCCGACGCCATCACGGTGGTCGTTTCAGAGGAAACCGGCTCGATCTCGATTGCCCATGCGGGACGCATGATCCGCCGCATCGACCCCGACCGGCT
This sequence comes from Anaerolineales bacterium, assembly GCA_049792555.1. Taxonomy (GTDB): domain Bacteria; phylum Chloroflexota; class Anaerolineae; order Anaerolineales; family Villigracilaceae; genus UBA5195. The sequence goes on along the minus strand of JBARBA010000147.1, from coordinate 4,611 downwards.
CGAAAACATCCTGAACGCTTTCTACCGCCCTGAACAACACCAAAAAGGGTTCCTGCAACGTCACTTCCCCTATTTATTCTTCTGGAAAAATGATCAAAGCTGATGTGTTTAAGTGGCTCTTTCGTAACCTGAGCATGTTGGGAATAGCGCTCGTCCTGGCCATCGCTGTTTGGATTTCGGCTGTTACCGGCGCAGACCCCGACGAAGTGCGCCCCTACCCGCGCGCCGTCCCGCTCGAAATCGTTGGGCAAGACCCCGGGCTAATTATCATCAGCACGCTTCCCGATAGCATCAACCTGACGTTGCGCGCCCCGCACTCGGTATGGGACAAATTGTCCGCAACAGATAACGCCGTTCGCGCGGTGCTGGACCTCGCCGGCCTCAGCGCGGGAGAACACAATCTCGAGGTGCAGGTGCAGGTACGGGTCGGGCCGGTGCGGGTCATATCCGTTTCCCCCCAGACCGTAAGCATTAATCTGCAATCATTGTCCACGCAGGCTTTCCCCATCAACCTGTCAATTCGCGGCGAGGTTGCCGTTGGTTTTCAAGCGGGAACGCCTGAAATAGGCGCAACGCAGGTGATGCTTTCAGGCCCGGCCGCGCTGATTGCACAGGTAAAACACGTCCAGGCTGATTTAAGTATTGCCGGGCTGCGCCAGGATGTGCAAACTTCCCTGCCTTTGCGCGCCCTGGACGAAAACGGCACAAACATCACCGGGCTGACGCTCAACCCCGAAAACGTGCAGGTACACCTGCCGATCACCCAGCAAGGCGGCTACCGCGACATCGCGGTAAAAGTGGTTGTGCATGGACAGGTGGCGGGCGGTTACCGACTTACCAACATCTCCGTTTTTCCACCAATACTCACGGTATACTCCAGGGAACCGCTATTGGTAAACGAACTGCCCGGTTATGTCGAAACCGAGCCGCTCAACCTCGACGGTTCTTCCGAAGGCACAGACACGCACCTGGGACTGAAACTACCCGAAGGAATCTCGGTGGTGGGCGACCAAACCGTCCAGGTGCAGGTGGGCATCGCCGCCATTGAAGGCAGCCTGAGCCTGAACAATATGAAGGTGGAAGTCATCGGTCTGGCAGATGGGCTGGATGCGCTCGTTTCCCCCGAAACGGTGGATGTGATCCTGACCGGTCCCCTGCCCTTGCTCGACAAACTCTCCGCCGGAGACGTAAAAATTGTCGTAGACCTGACCGGGCTGAGGGCCGGGACGCACCAGTTGACGGCCCAGGCAAAGATTATTATTAACGATGTGCAGGTGCAATCCATCAACCCTGCGACGATTGAAGTGACTCTTTCCCTTAATGGGAAACCGACCGTAACGCCGACTGTGACGCCGGCGGCAATCCCTGATTAAACCCTCACCTGGCCTCTACCTTTACCGGTAGATGTAGAAAGTTAAAATGACCAAACCCGTTGTAGCCCTTGTTGGACGCCCAAATGTGGGCAAAAGCACTTTATTCAACCGCCTGGTGGGAGAACGCATGGCCATCGTGGACGATACGCCCGGCACCACGCGCGACCGCATCTTTGCCGATTCAGAGTGGAACGGCATTACGTTCACGGTGGTGGATACGGGTGGGATCGATCCGATTGAACAGGGCGGCAAAAACCCGCTCTCGGTCGGCTCGGCAGATTTCGTCAAGCAGATCCGCGTCCAGGCCACCTCCGCCATCCACGCTGCGGATGTAATCCTGCTGCTGGTCGACGGTCAGGCCGGCCCCACGCCTGCCGATGAAGAAGTGGCGCAAATCTTGCGCCGCAACCAGAAAATCATCAACGGGCAGCCCTTTCCCCGGGTTTTCCTGGTGGTCAACAAATGCGAAAGCGAGAAGGAACGCGCCTCGGTAGCTCAGTTTTACGAGCTTGGCCTGGGCGATCCTTATGCCATCTCTGCCGTACATGGCACCGACACGGGCGACTTGCTCGACGACCTGGTGCGGGCCTTTCCTCCACAGGAAGAACAAGAGCCGGATGATTCGGTCAAAATCGCCATCGTTGGCAAACCCAACGCCGGGAAATCCAGCCTGCTCAACCGGCTGGTGGGCGAAGAACGCGCCATCGTCAGCTCCATCGCCGGGACAACGCGCGACGCCGTCGACACCAAGCTCCAGTTCGGCGGAGTGGACGTGACCCTGATCGACACCGCCGGCATCCGCCGCCGCGGACGGATCGATCCCGGCGTGGAGAAATACAGCGTGCTGCGCTCTTTCCAAGCCATCGAGCGCGCTGACGTGGTGCTGCTGCTAATCGACGCCGAGGAAGGCATCACGGCGCAAGACGCGCACATCGCCGGGTACATCCTGGACGAGTGGAAATCGTGCGTGGTGCTGGTCAATAAATGGGACGCGGTCGAGAAAGATTCTTACACGATGGACGCCTTTACCCAACGCGTGCGCGAGGACCTTAACTTCATGGATTACGTCCCGATCATTTTTATCTCAGCCAAAACCGGCCAGCGCGTGGACCAGGTCATGCCCATGGCCCTGCGGGTGCAGGAGGAACGCCTGGTGCGGCTGACCACATCCAAACTAAACGACGTGTTGACCAGAGCACAGGACGATCACCCCGCCCCAACGCACGGCGGCCAGCAACTTAAGATTTACTACGGCACCCAGGTGCGCTCTGACCCACCCACTTTTGTGATGTTCGTCAACAACCCCAAGTTGGTGCATTTCACTTATCTGCGTTTTCTTGAAAACCGTATCCGTGCAGAGTACAGCTTCCTGGGCACACCCATCAAGCTGGCTGCCAAGGGACGCAAAGAGGATTGATGAAGGTAAAGGTGACTGTCACTTGAAATGCAAGTGACAGTCACCTGTTTTTTTTAGGAAATCCCAATGTCTCGTCTGCTGACTATTCTCCTTGCGATCTGCCTGTGTGTGGCATGCAGCCCTGCGGCGACGCCGCCCGCGCCTACCGCCACGCAGCGGCCTGAACCTACGGCCACACTTGAACCGACAGCGCTTGTCCCTACGCCTTCCCCGCAACCGAGTCCAACGCCGACGCCGCAGAAAATAACCCTCACTTACAAGGTCGTATACCAGCAGGACGGTTTTACCATCCGCGAGGCTTTCCTGGGGAAGAGCGCCATCTGGCAATGGGATAACTTTCCGATGCCGCCGGACAGGATCAAGAACACCGTCCAGAGTCTCGGCCTGGGCAGAAAGATGACCTGCGACAAACAATCCACATCCAATACGCCCTGTTCTCAAACATTGGCGCTGCCCCTGGCAAATGGCGGCGCAAATGAATATACTCTGCGCCTTGCAAACATAAATGGCGGCAGCGGTCTCTTAATGAAAAACGGGAAGATCATCTGGACAGGCATTACCAACGGGGCAAATTCTTTCGCCGTCATCTCCTCGAAACAGATCGGCGATGAAATCGTATTGGAGTATTCAAAATCAAATTGGGGCAGCACGGATCAGGCTTTATGGGTAACAACTTCCATTTTGCTTACCAAAGAAAAGACGGTCGTCCTTTTTCCAGATGCGTTTGCCCCCAATGCGGTTGATGGGAAATTGATCTATTTCAGGATGATTTCCAAAAAAGAAATCCTCATTTTCGGGGGCCAGCCAGTTGGGGAAACTTACAACGCTGTATTCAATTTGCTGTGTTGCTGGCGCGGGCCGCTGCTGGAGATTGCCAGCGACGGGAAAATCGTCGATTTCTTCGCGCAAAAAGACAACGGTTGGTACCACGTCCAGGCGGGGTATTTGGCAGAGGAAAAGTGATCCTCGTCATCATGGGCGTTTCTGGTTCGGGGAAATCAACCGTCGGACAGAACCTGGCGGCAGAGTTGGGCTGGTCGTTTTATGACGGCGACGATTTCCACCCTGCGGCCAACGTCGAAAAAATGGCAAACGGCATCGCGCTGACCGACGCCGACCGCGCCGATTGGCTGGCTGCGCTGGCGCGCCTGATCCGCGACTTGAGCGGGGGCGGGCGCTCAGGCGTCCTGGCCTGTTCGGCGCTCAAGCAAAGCTATCGCGAAACTTTGCAACAAAACACGCCGAACGTGCAATTTGTTTATTTGAAGGGCAGTTACGATTTGATTTTGAAACGTTTGCAGGCGCGCAAAGGACATTACATGCGGCCTGAGTTGCTCAAGAGCCAGTTCGAGACGCTGGAAGAACCGGGGCAGGCTCTGGTGGTTGACGTAGCGCAGCCTGTGGCAGGAATGGTGCGCCAGATCAGGCAGGCATTCAGTCTTTGAGCACAGCATGCCGCTGTGAAATTTGGTATGCCCCGCCGCCTTCCAAAATGGCAAACTCAATTAAGCCCCACCTATTATTTTTGTTTGTGCGCAAGCCCAAAGCGTTTGATACAATAATGTCATCGTTACGCTCATTCAAGCGTAGTCATTTAGAAAACAGGAGATTAAATACATGAAGCTTGCACTCAAAGAAAAAGGCCAAGGCATGGTTGAATATGCACTGATCCTGGTATTGGTCGCCGTAGTCGTTATCGCAGCCGTCACTATCATGGGTCCCCTGGTTGGCAAGGTTTTCTCGACAATTAACGCCAGCCTCTAATCCTTAACAGTTTCTCCTAGACAAAGTAACCCGGCGCACTATTGCGCCGGGTTACTT
>JBARBA010000146.1:0-1856 GCA_049792555.1 Anaerolineales bacterium | reverse complement strand
TGTATAGCCGGGTCATGCGAAAAGACGGTACCCTTGCCAGGTATAGATGCCCGTTTCCACCCTTTTTATCCTATGGTATACCAATAAGACAATCAAGGGGAAGCAACGGAAGTACCCCATGTATATGGGGGACAAAATGCTTCCAGAGAGCGTTTTGGAAGAATTGTTCCGCGGGAAAAGGGCTTAAAAAACGTAGTTTTTGGTTGTTTTTGGGGAAATTTTATTATTTTTCGGGAGCCAAGCTGAATCAATTCCGGATAAACATTTAAAGCGGAAGGCCGCCTTTCGGCGGTCTTCCTGGGCGCGCTGTGGCACCTTTACGGTCTGCGAATGTTACCGCAGAACGAGGAGGGATGCCACAGCGCTTTGTTTCGTACTACTATCCATTGTAGGCACCACCTCCTCTTCTATAAGGATGGCGGATTTGAGGCAGGTCTTCGAACGCTTGAAGCCTTGCACAAAAATTAGTATCGCACCAAATTATGCAGGTGTCAATAGGTCGATTTGAGCTCTCATAATTCCGTAAGGTAGATTAATTTGGTACATCTCGATAAAAAAGAGGAGATGGGGATGTGCGGGCACGAGTATATGAATGCATGCCCCGTCAGGGAAAGGCTAACCCAGGGCTTTGGCGGCTACGATGGTTACATCGTCTGCCGGCGAGGCGCTGGCGCTAAAAACGGCCAGCCCTTTGCGCATGGAGGAAACAAGCTCCTGGGCGGAGAGGCCGGAATTGCCTGCAACCAGGTCTGCCAGCCGGTCCGGGCCGAAAAATTCCCGGGTGGGACTGGCAAGCTCAGTCACACCATCCGTATAAAGAAGGAGGATGTCATCCGGCTGAAGGGCAATCGTTTCCGAGCGAAGCGTGTATTCCTCCATTACACCGACCGCTGCTCCGGTGGGCGCCAGCCAGGTGAGGCTGGGAAGCGCGCCTGGCCGGTAAAGCAGCGGCGGATTATGACCGGCGTTGGCATACCTGAGGGAACGCTGTTCGGGGTCGTATTGTGCCAGAAAAATCGTGATGAAAGTGGTCAGGTTGACGTTATGGAGAAAATAATGGTTGATCCGGTGGATCACATCCGAGAGCGAGTCACTATCGGCGGCCAGGGTGCGCAGGGCGGTCTGCAAGCTTGACATGAGCAAACTGGCAGAAAAGCCTTTGCCCGCCACGTCTGCAATTACCAGGCCATAAGAACCACTCTTGAAGCGAAAAAAGTCGAAGTAATCCCCGCCAATGATCTGGGCCGGGCGGCTGAACGCGCCGATGTCAAGGCCGGGGAAGGCGGGGGCGTGCTGAGGCAGCAGGGCGCGTTGAATCTCCGAAGAAAACTCCAGCTCGGCTTCCAGATGGCGTCGTTCGGGCTCCGACAGGTCGTCCAGGCAGATCTCGGCCGTGTAATCGATCTCCAGGACCTCATCTTCGATCTGGCCATGGCAGACTTTACAGATTCCCAGCGTATCGTTATCGACCTTCTCGAGCGTTTGGTCTAGAATGGCGATATGCTCGATCACTGGCTGGTCGCCTTCGCAATCCAGGCAGAGCTCTTTTTCAGGTTGCGGAGTGGTTTCCAACCAGTCGCTCAAATTGCTGCGTTTCTCTTTCACGCTTTGACGAATTTTCGATCGTATTTTCTTTTCCATGGAACGCCTCAGTTTTCACCAGACAAGGAAAGTAGAACAATATTTCTATATTCTACCAATATTGTCGGAATATTGCAAGCCTTCTAACTGATGTCCGCACGGTGTTTTTAAAGTTAGAATGCTGCGATTCCCAGCCTACTTTTACAAGTTCTGCACAGATGTGACTCCCCGCCTGCGGCGGGCAATAAGAAATATTTGGGGGAATGGCGTTCGGC
>JBARBA010000145.1:0-3040 GCA_049792555.1 Anaerolineales bacterium | reverse complement strand
TCTATAGTGGATAAGGAAATTTAGACACAAAAACGGGCATAATTAAGGTGTACTTTCAGGAGAGAAAAAATGCCCAAGAGAAAAACATTCACGGCCAGCCAAAAGGCAGCCATCGTGCTTGAAGTGCTGAAGGAAGAAAAAACCGTAGCACAAATTGCTTCCGAAAACGGCGTACACCCAAACCAAATCCACAAATGGAAAAAGCAAGCCCTAGAGAATTTCCAGCAGTTGTTCGAGGATGACCGCAAGGGCGAAAAAGCTCAAGCAGCGTTACACGAGAATCAGGTCAACGAGTTGTACAGCGAGATTGGAAAGCTAAGCACTCAGTTGAACTGGTTGAAAAAAAAATCTGGTCTCAATGTTCAGTAGAGCAGAGCGGCTAAAAATGTTAGAAAAAGAGCATCCGGAAATTTCGCTCAACGCGCAGGCTGATCTGGTGGGCGTTAGTTATTCGAGTTTGTTTTACCAGCCCGCTCCGCCCTCGGAGCGTGAACTGGCGATCAAGCGACGTATCGATGAGGTCTACACCGCCACGCCGTTCTATGGCTCCCGGCGTATCACGGTAACCTTGCAGCCCGAATTTGACGTCTCGCGGCCTACGGTGCAGGCCTATATGCGCGAAATGGGCATTGCAGGCATCGCGCCAGGCCCAAATACCAGCAAACCGGCTCCCGGACATCAGATTTACCCGTATTTGTTGCGCAATCTGACCGCCAGTCACCCCAATCATATTTGGGGCACTGACATTACCTACATCCGTTTGGCGCATGGCTGGCTCTACTTGGTTGCCGTGCTCGACTGGTACTCACGCTATATTATGAGTTGGTCCCTCAGCCAGAGCCTCGAAATCGACTTCGTTCTGGACGCGGTGGACAATGCTTTGATGCAGGCCACACCCGAAATCTGCAACAGCGATCAGGGCAGCCACTTTACCAGCCCACAATATCTGGATTGACTGCTAAATGCCACAGTCAAAATTAGCATGGATGGCCGTGGACGCGCTCGCGATAATATCTTCACCGAGCGCTTGTGGCGCTCGGTGAAGTACGAGGAAGTCTACCTCCACGATTACGCCAGCCCAAAGGAGGCTGCCCAAAACCTATCTCGATACATCCAATTCTACAACCACCAACGCCCGCACCAATCACTGGATTACCAGACGCCCGCACAGGTGTATGGGGCGTATACGCCCCATACACCTGTGATACACTCACCCTATCAAACCTTAACAAATCACATCACCTTAAAGTGACCCATTTTCAACTCTAAAGAGTCTTATCCACTTAACTCGCGCTCGCAATTGCAAAAATTGTTCCGAACAAACCTGGTGTCGACTGGAAAAAAACGGGGGTTGTTCCAGATCAAATTGTCCCTACGGATTGGGAACATTTCCACACACTGAGCGATCCGGTGATAATGGCAGGGGTCGCGTATTTCGAGCAGTTGAATGGTGGTAACCATTAGCAACAGCCTATCATTGCCCGACGTTGGTCGCCTATCCCGTAGGGTATGATCTTATGGGCCTGACCACTGCCGGGTTTTCCTGCCACAACCTTGCATCTCATGGCCAATTGATTGTTTCCTGTTAGCCATCCGATGGCATCATTCGCGCAACCTGGGGTATCATATCGGCAAGGAGATCTTCATGAAAAACATCGCCGCCAATCCCATGGTCCGCGTCTTTTCGATCCACGACTTCCGGCTGTTATGGTTTGGGGATACCATTTCCGTGCTTGGGTCACAGTTCTCGATGATTGCCATGCCCTGGCTGGTGCTGCAACTGACCGGCGACCCGTTTGCGCTGGGCACGGTCATGGCGCTGGGAGGCATCCCACGCGCGCTGTTTATGCTGGTCGGCGGAGCAATTGTCGACCGTTTTTCGCCGCGCGCCATCTTTTTGATTTGCAATTGGATCAGTTTTGCAACCACCGCTTTGGCCGCCGCGCTGGTCTTTAGCGGCCTGATGCAGGTTTGGATGCTGTATGTTCTCAGCCTGATTAACGGCCTGGTGGGGGGATTTGTCATCCCGGCGGCCAACAGCATTCTGCCATCCCTGCTCCCGGAGCAGGATTTGCAGGCCGGGAATTCGGTCTGGATTGGATCGCTGCAATTGGCCGGGTTTGCAGGGCCGGCCCTGGCCGGCGTGATGATCGGGGCCTATGCAAAATCCGCATCCGGGATTGCAATTGCCTTTACGCTGGATGCCCTGAGCTTTGCCATTGCAGCCGTCGCGCTGTGGATGGTGCGCGGCGGGCGCAAACCAATCGCCGAGGCTGCCGAGGCGCACGAAACGATCTGGAATTCGATCCGGGCGGCGGCAGCCTATGTGTGGAGCCATGCGGGCTTGAGATTTATGTTCATCATCATGGCCGCTGTCAACTTTTTATTCGTCGGGCCACTGTTGGTGGGTATCCCCGTGCTGGCCGACCAACGCCTGCCCGAAGGCGCGGCAGCCTTCGGCTTTCTCATGTCGGCTTATGCGGGCGGAAACCTGGCAGGGCTTATCCTGGGCGGGACGCTGCCCAAACCAGGCGGACGCAGCTTGAGCATCTTCCTGGTTGTCCTGATACTCTCCTTTGGCGCGGCGCTGATTAGTTTTGGCTGGATCACCCTGACCTGGGTCGATTTTGTGCTGATGCTGCTGCTCGGCGTGGGGAATGGCTATATCGGACTCGTCATCTTTACCTGGATGCAACAACGCACCCCGCGCGAGATGATCGGGCGCGTCATGAGCATGCAGGCGCTTGCCAGCCTGGGCCTGGTGCCGCTCTCGCAGGCGCTTTCCGGGGCCATCAGCCACTGGGACTTGACCTGGCTGTTTGCTATGAGCGGCGGGCTGACGGTGCTGACAGCGCTCTGGGCCGCCTTCCAGCCCGCGCTCAAATCGTTGAGCAGTGAAATGGCCGGCGATTAGGGGTTGGCATGTTATCTGTGATGTAGCGTTGGCTGCTGGTCTCCCGACTGTTAGCCGCTGGTCTCCCGACTGTTAGCCGCTGGTCTCCCGACTGTTAGCCGCTGGTCTCCCGACTGTTAGCCGCTG
>JBARBA010000144.1:0-18434 GCA_049792555.1 Anaerolineales bacterium | reverse complement strand
CCCCTATGATTGTTGATAACTGCGCATTTTCTGTGGATAACCCTGTTGGGCCTGTGTATAAAACTGCGCAATGCCGGTGGAGACGCCGGGGATTTCAGCGCTCAGGGCGGTGGATAACTTGTGGACGGATAGCCGCAAGTTGTGGGAACGTTTGGCTTTTAGGCCGGATTCTTCGACGGATTTGGGGATAACCAGGCTGGGATCGAACCCGAACTGACGGGCGATGCGCTGCCCGAAGTCGTACTTGCTCAAGGCTTCCGACCCGACGACGTGGTACAGTCCCGAAAGGCCTTGATCCAGCATCCGAACCAACATCTCCGCCAAATCCCCGACGAACATCGGGCAGAAATAAACGTCGGTGAACCCGTTGCATGGCTGCCCGGCGGATAGTTTGTTGTAGAAAAACTCGGAGAGGGCGCGTGTCGAAGAGAGACTCCAGCCAAAGAAGTTGACGCGCGCTACGACGGCATTTGCGTTGGCGGAGAGAACGACCTGTTCGCCTTCGAGCTTGGTCTGTGCGTAGACGCTCAACGGGTTGGGCGCGTCGTCTTCCATATAAACGCCATCTTTCGCGCCGTCGAAGACCGCGTCGGTGGAGATGTGGATAAAGCGGATGTCGCTCTTCGCGCAGGCAGCGGCCAAGATGCCGGGAATCTTCGCGTTCAGGTAGCGGGCGCCCACCGGGTCCGATTCGCACGAGTCGATGTTGGCGTTGGCGGCAGTGTGGATGACGGCTTCGGGGCGGGCAACGTCGATTAAACGGGAGACGGCTCCAGGCTGAGTCAGATCGGTGTGGACCAACTCGAAGGGCGTGCCCGCCAGTTTGCCCCGGTCAAGCCCAACGATGGTATGAGTCCCAAATTCCATCAAACATAAATTAAGACCTAAAAGGCCGCTTGCTCCAGTAACGAGAATTCGCATCGTGAGTCCTTACGCATTACGCAGTACGTAATACGTCATCCTTCCAGTTTGCCATTGGCAAAATCGGCTTCGAACGGCGCAATGTATTTTTTGATGCCTTCCACGTCGAGCCATTCGGTGTTTTTGTCGCTGGTGTAGGCAAAACCTTCGGCGACAGGTTTGCCTTTGTCTTTCCACGAGTAGCCGAACCAGATGGCTTGGGCGGGTTGGATGACATACATGCCTTCCAGTTCGACGGTGTGGCGGGCCTCGTCGGCGGAGAGCAGGTCTTCGTGCAGCTTTTCGCCGGGGCGGATGCCGATGATGTCGATTTGGGCGTCGGGGGCGATGGCGCGCGCCAGGTCGACGACTTTGGTGCTGGGGATTTTGGGGACGAAGACTTCGCCGCCTTCCATTTGTTCGATGCAGTTGATGACGAAGTGGACGCCCTGTTCGAGCGAGAGCCAGAAGCGCGTCATGCGTTCGTCGGTGATGGTGATTTTGCCGCTGGCGCGCTGTTTGATGAAGAGCGGCACGACCGAGCCGCGCGAGCCGACGACGTTGCCGTAGCGCACGCACGAATAGCGCGTGGCCGAACCGGCGGCGTAGGCGTTGCTCTGGATGACGAGTTTTTCGGCGACGAGTTTGGTGCCGCCGTAGAGATTGGCCGGGCTGACGGCTTTGTCGGTGCTGAGTGCCAGCACTTTTTTGACGCCCGCGTCGAGGGCCGCTTCGAGCACATTGGATGTGCCGAGGATGTTGGTCTTGACGGCTTCCATCGGGTTGTACTCGCAGGCCGGCACCTGTTTGAGCGCGGCGGCATGGACGACGATGTCCACGCCCTGCATGGCGCGCAGCAGGCGTTCGCGGTCGCGCACGTCGCCGATGAAGTAGCGCAGGGACGGGTGGTCGTACCCGGCCACGCGCATTTCGTGCTGTTTCAATTCGTCGCGGCTGAAGACGATGATTTTCTTGGGCTGTTTTTCGGCCAGCAAGGTTTTGATCAGTTTTTTGCCGAACGAGCCGGTGCCGCCGGTGATGAGGATGACTTTGTCTTTCCAGTCCATGAGTTACTCCTTATTCCTGTTTCTTATGCGATGTCATTTTGTGAAATTCGCAAGATGTTTTCTTTCTTGGATTCAAGAGGTAAGTGCAACTTTGCAAGTCGAAAATCTGCTGTGACATTATCAGCGTAGGAACTCCTTGACAAGTCACACGTTTTGTCGTACAGTATTCCTGTACAGATCGGAGGTTCTTATGACAGTCGAATTTACTTACACCAATGCCCGCGAAAAACTCGCCAGCCTGCTCAACCGCGTCACCAAAGACCGCGAAATCGTCATTATTCAACGGCGCGGCAGCGAGGATGTGGCCATGATCGCGGCGGACGAACTCGCCAGCCTGACCGAAAGCGCTTACCTGCTGCGCTCGCCGCAAAATGCGGAGCGCCTGCTTTCGGCGCTGGGGCGGGCGCTCAAAGACGAAGGGACGCCGCAGTCTCTCGAAGAATTACGCCGCGAGGTGAATCTTGGCGACGAAAAAGCGTGAGGCTGTCTTCCAGCCTGAATTCATCGAAGACCTGCGCTACTGGGTCGAAACCGATCGCAAACTGGCTTTGCGCGCCTTTGAACTGATCGAGTCTATTTTACGCGATCCGCACGAAGGCATCGGCAAACCCGAACCGCTTAAATACATCACGCCCGGCTGCTGGTCGCGGCGGTTGACGCAGGAACACCGCATTGTCTACCTCGTGCGCGATGACCGGATTGACTTTTTACAGGCAAGATACCATTATCAAAAGTAAACCAATGATCGTGAATGGCACAAAGCCATTCACGATTTTATTTAACCGCATCGAACAGCCCGGAGTCCTTCCCAACAAACAGCCTCCCTTTGGATTGTAATTCACGTTCCAGGTCGCTGCGCAGTTCTGCAAGCGCAGATTCGGAGAACTTTTTCACTTGCATCGATGAATGAATGTAGGCCATCAGCGGCTCGATTTCGGTAATTTGCAAGCTGTCGTCATAACGGCGCATTTCAACCTGGCGGAAATAAGGCTGTAACTGCGCCAGCCCGCTTTCAAGCGTAAAGGGCAGAGGGAACAGGGCAAAATTCGGATCCGCGCTCACGCGCTGGAGCCAGGCATTGAGTTCTTTCATGTGCTGATTGCCAACCGTGGTAGCAATCAGCCGCCCGCCAGGCATTCCCGAAAGATCGTCGGGACTGCGCCCCGAAACAGCATCGGGACTGCGTAATACGCGGCGGATTTCTGCAATCGTCTTTGGCCGGTCGGGGACGTGGTATAGCATGTGGTTGGCAATGACGACGTCGAAGGTCTCGTCGTCGAAGGGGATGGATTGTGCATCGATTTGCTTGAATTCGAAAGAATGGCCTGAACGCGAGACGCTTTGCCGCGCTGCATCAATCATGCCATCCGACAAATCGCTCAGAGTGATATTCCAGCCCACAGGAATCCGGTCTGCATTGGCCGCCCACAAGTACGCCGGGCCGCAACCCAACTCAAGTATGCGCGCCTGTTGAGGTAACGCTTCCAGCGCATCGAACACCCAGCGGTGCCAACCATAAGCATTCGTGCTGAACCGCTTGTGGATTTCAACGCGCGCGTTCAGGTTGGATGCGTCTTTATATTGTTCAGTCTTCAGGTATTGCGGGTCGGTAATTTTTGGCATGGCATTAAGGCTTCCTTATTTACCCGTTACTTTTTTGACCAGGTGTTCCCCAAACCACATCATTACAAACACATATCCGTGTGGGAGAAAAGTACTATTCCCACTTGAAATGTGGCCCGAAAGGGTGTAGAATTAGACAATAAGTGGGGCAAAGTGGGGCGAAGTGGAGCAACTTATTGAGCGCCGGGCACATGTCCGGCGTTTCGCGCATCTTAAGGAGTTATTAGAACATATGTTCCTGGGCCAGTACCAACACGCGCTTGATGAAAAAGGACGCCTGACCATTCCGGCGGTCTTCCGTGATGCGTTGGGAGAAGGCGCTTTTATTTCGCAAGGCTTCGACCGCAACCTGATGGTTATGACCGCCGCCTACTTCCAGCAAGTCTACGAGCGCATCAACGCCATGAGCATTACCGACCCGGCTGCCCGCCTGCTGCGCCGACTGATCCTCTCCAGCGCCTACCAGGTGGAAGTGGACCGCTCCGGGCGCATCCTGCTCCCGCAAAACCTGCGCCAATTCCTGGCGCTCAACGGCGAGGCCATTGTCGTCGGCCAGGGCGAATACTTCGAAATCTGGACGCCCACCGAATGGGCCGGCCAGATGCAGACTTTGCAGGACACGGAAGCCAACGCCCAGCGTTTCGCCACGCTCGATCTTGGCGCGTAACATGGCCCAAGCGCCGCACCTGCCCGTACTTTACAAAACCATTATAACCGCACTCCAGCCCAAAAGCCCCGGGCGCTACATCGACGGAACCCTGGGCGCAGCCGGACACGCCGCCGGGATTTTGACCGGAGCCGCCCCCGAAGGCGAACTGCTCGGCCTTGACCTCGACCCGCAGGCGCTCGCCATCGCCCGCGAAACACTCGCCCCTTTTGGCGGACGCGCCCACATCGTCCAGGCTTCGTACACGACCATGAAAGACGAAGCCGCGAAACTGGGCTGGGACGCGGTGGACGGCATCGTTTTGGACTTTGGCGTTTCCTCGATGCAACTGGACACCCCGGAACGCGGCTTCTCCTTCTTGAGCAACGGCCCGCTCGACATGCGTTTTAGCCCGAACGCCACGCTGTCAGCCGCCGACCTGGTGAATTCGTTCCCCGAAGAAGAACTGGCCGACATCATCTTCCGTTATGGAGAAGATCGCCTGGCCCGCAGGATCGCCCGCTCCATCGTCGGCAACCGGCCCATCCACACCACCAAAGAACTGGCCGACCTGATCCTTAAAAGCATCGGCAAAAGAGAGCATATTCACCCGGCCACGCGCACCTTCCAGGCCCTGCGCATCGCCGTCAACGAAGAACTGAACAGCATCGAAAACGTTTTACCGATTGCAGTCAGCCTGCTACGAAGTCCCGATGCAATTTCGGGGCGAAGCGGCGGGCGGCTGGCAGTCATCTCCTTCCACTCGCTGGAAGACCGCATCGTCAAAGAGTACTTCCGTCACGAAAGCCGCGACTGCATCTGCCCGCCGCGCCAACCGATCTGCACTTGTGGACATAAAGCCAGCATCACAGAAATCAATCGCAAGCCGATTGAAGCAGACGAAGAAGAAACCAAAGAAAACTCCCGCGCGCGCAGCGCGAAACTACGCATAGCGCAAAAAATCTAAAGTTGTAGACTGCAAATGTCGCACCTGCCCACGCCACAGGCACCCCTGCTCCGTCAGGGGCTTAGCCTCTGACGGAGCGAAATACAAGGAATAGTATGCCCGGCATCAGAAGACCGATTTCCACATTCGCCCACCCCAAGAAAGCAACCGTCCGGCCCGAGGTCATGCGTTCCTATCGCGCTGCGTCCGGCCCTTCGGTGGAACATGTGGACGGCGTGGCGGACGGCATCCAGGAAACCACCCACTTCGTACCGCCGGTGCGGCGCGAAAACGGAATGCGCATCCAGCAGCAGTGGGCAATCTCCTTTATAGCGGTTGTTGCCATGCTGGCGCTGCTCGCGGGACTTTACCTGAATATCACCGCCACAGCTTCCATTGCAGGCCGCCAGATCCAAAATCTCGAAGTGGAAATCACCGCCAACGAACAGATCAATGCCGACCTGGAAACCCGCATCGCCACGCTGATGGCCGATTCTGTGCTGGAACAGCGCGCGCAGGCTTTGGGCTTTGAGCCTGTTGACCGCAAAACCCTGCAATACATGGTTGTTCCCGGCTACTTCCCACCCCAGGCCGTCAACATGATTTCTGCCGTCACCCCCGCCGAGGCTTTGTCGGCCTCGCCTGAATTCAATGAAACGCTGATCGATTGGGTTTCCAGGCAGATCCAGGCAGCCTCGGTGCCGCTGACTGAGAGCAAACGCTAATGAAAAAGACCTATCAAGTTCGCTCCCTTTGGCTCTCGGTTTTGTTTGGCCTTTTGGGCCTTACGATCGTTGTTCAGGTGCTCCGCATCCAGAACAGCGCCGAGGCGGCCGTCTTCCTCCAGCAGGGCACGCGCTATTCGGGCCGCTACCAAACATTTTTCCCGGAACGCGGCCAAATTTACGACCGTAACGGTCATTTGTTGGCCGGGAACAGCACTGTTTACGAAATCGGCGTCAGCCTGGCAGACGTGCAAAATGCGCACACGATTGCGCTCTCGTTAAGCGTGACTGTGGGCCTGAACTACGACAAAACCCTGGATGCCATCAACAATCCGCCCGACGGATTGGTCTATTTGGTCCTGGATGATTATGTTGCTTCTGACAAAGCGCTCGAACTGCAAACTTTAAAGAAACAATTGGATGACCAGTACCGCACCGCCGGTGACGCCAGCCTTGCGGGCCTGAACTTCAAAGCGCACCTTCAACGCTCCTACCCTGAAAATTCGCTGGCATCCAATGTGCTTGGATTTGTCAACCGCGAAGGACATGGCTACTACGGCGTGGAAGAAAAATACAACGATTTGCTGGCGGGTGTTCCGTTGACCATTTGGGTGCCCGAAGACCCGAACCGCGCCGAGGAACTCCCCAGCGTGCCCAAAGGCGCCAACCTGATTTTGACCATCGACCGCGAAATCCAAACCATGGTCGAAACACAACTGCAAAAAGGCATTGCAGATACCGGCGCGCAGTCTGGAACGATTGTGGTGATGAACCCACACAGCGGCGAAATCCTGGCCATGGCATCCACGCCGCAAATGAACCCGAACGAGTTCTGGAAATATGGCGACATCTATAAAAACGCCAGCGAATTCAACCGGGCCGTCTCTGTGCAATACGAGCCTGGCTCGGTCTTTAAAATTTTGACCATGGCTGCCGCCATTGATACCGGCACGGTTGCCCCGACCACTTCTTACCTGGATACCGGCTATTTCGAAATCAACGGCTCGTACATTTACAACTGGGATCAGGGCGCCTGGGGCCCGCAAGACATGATCGGTTGCCTTGAGCACTCGCTCAACGTTTGCCTGGCGCGCGTGGCAACCCTGATGGGCAAGGATCAGTTTTATACATACATGCAGCGCTTTGGCATTGGTCACAAAACCGGCATCGACCTGGCCATGGAAGCCGATGGTCGCTTGAAGAAACCCACCGATAGCGACTGGTACCCAATCGACCTGGGCACCAATTCCTTCGGCCAGGGCGTGGCCGTTACCCCCATTCAGTTGATGACTGCCGCAACCGCCCTGGCCAACGACGGCAAAATGGCCTATCCGCACGTGCTTTACGGGATGGTCACCAACGGCCACCAGTACGATACCCCTCCGCAAACACTGGGCACGCCGATTTCACCGCAGACGGCGCGCACCGTCAGCGAGATGCTGGCGCTCGGCCTGGAACGCGGCCAATCGGTGGCCCAGGTCGATGGCTACCGCATCGCCGGTAAAACGGGCACAGCCCAAATCCCTGGGCCGAATGGCCTGTACGACCCAACCCTGACCAACGCCTCGTTCATCGGCTGGGGCCCGGTGGACGATCCCCAGTTCATGGTGCTCGTCTGGCTGGAAAAACCGACTTCGTCCGGCTGGGCCTCCTTTGTCGCCTCGCCCGTCTTCCATGATGTCGTTGAAAAGCTGGTGGTGCTGATGGACATCCCGCCCGACGACGTCCGCCGCCAATTGAATGGACAGTGAGAACCCGTGCCTACCCTCGCCGATGTAATTGAAGCCCTGACTCATTCCCGCCCGGAGATACCGCCCCTGGATATCACCGAGGCGGCGATTGATTCGCGCCAGGTTGTCGCAGGCGGGATGTTTGTGGCGATTCGCGGCGAAAAAGTGGACGGTCACGACTTCGTGGCGCAGGCTTTCCAGCGTGGGGCGACGGTGGCCCTGATCGAACACCCCATCCCCGAACCCTTTGCCGTGATCGACCTGCGTCAGGGCCTACCATCTGATGGGCCTGCCCTGCGACATCGTGCCCGTAGGGGGAGCGCAGTCGAAGGGCCTGCCCTGAGCGCAGTCGAAGGGTTGTCTCCGCTTACGCCGCCGGTTTGCCTGCTCGTTGAAAATACCGTCTCGGCGCTGCAACAGATTGCCGCCTTTTGGCGTTCCAAGTTGAACTTGCGGGTGGTGGGCGTGACCGGAAGTGTGGGCAAATCCACCACCAAAGAAGCGATTGCGCAGGTGCTCAGCCAGCGCTACGCCACACTCAAAAGCGCCGCGAACCTGAACAACGAAATTGGCCTGCCCTTGAGTGTGCTGAGGCTGACCCCCAGCCACCAGTACGCCGTGTTCGAAATGGGTTTCTACGTCCCCGGTGAAATTGCCCAGTTATGCGCGATTGCCTGCCCGCAGATCGGCGTAATCAACAACGTCGGCACCGTCCACGCCGAACGGGCCGGTTCGCAGGAAGCCATTGCCCGGGGCAAAGGTGAACTCGTCGAAGCGCTGCCCGCCGCGCCTGAGGGCGTCGCCATCCTGAACTATGACGACCCGTTGGTGCGGTCCATGAATTTGCGCACCAAAGCCCAAGTCTTCTACTACGGCCTCGACCCGGCATCCGACCTGTGGGCAGATGAGTTACAGAGCATGGGCCTGAAAGGCATCCACTTTCGCCTACACTACAAAAAAGAGACGCTGTCTTTACGTGTGCCCATGATAGGACGCCATTCGGTTGCAACGGCCTTGCGCGCTGCCTCCGTTGGGTTGGCGGCAAACCTGTCGTGGGATGAAATCATCCGCGCCTTGCAGGAATACAAAGAACAGTTGCGCCTGGTCACCGTCCGCGCCGAAAACGGCGCATTGATCATCGACGATACCTATAACGCCTCGCCCGAATCCACCCTGGCAGCGCTCAACCTGCTGCAAGATTTGCACCCCGGACAGTTCGCCGGGGCAAGTGGACGCCGGGTTGCCGTGCTGGGCGATATGCTCGAACTTGGGCAGTACGAACGCGCCGGGCACGAAAAAGTCGGCGCGCGAGCCGCCGAAGTCGCAGATGTATTGATTACGCTGGGCCGGCGCGCTCACATCGTTGCCGAGGCCGCGTCGAAAGCCGGGATGAAAAAGCCGGCCATCCGTGAGTATGAAGAGATCGGGCCTGTTGTGGACTGGCTAAAGGAAAATTTGGCAAAGAATGACGTGGTGTTGATAAAGGGTTCGCACGGTATGCAAATGGACAAGATTGTGGCGACGCTGGAGGCTGTGAAATGAAAGAGTCCACGCTCGCAGCCAGTCTGGCAAGCTTAAGCTTTATGTTAACCATTATCTGGGGCGGCCCGCTGCTGCGGGTGTTGCGTCATTTCAAAATTGGCAAGCAAATCCGCGTGGAAGAACCCGGCAGGCACATGGTCAAGATGGGGACGCCCACCATGGGCGGCGTGCTGATTATCCTGCCGGTTTTGCTCCTGACCGTTTTGTTGAATTCTGCCGCGCTGGTTGGTTTTCAATTTTCAGGTAAATCAGTCTTCGTCCCGATGGTCACCATGGTCGTTTTTGGACTGTTGGGCGCTTACGATGATTGGGAAGGCATCCACGGAAAACGCAAAGGCGATGGCATCCGCGCCAGGACAAAGTTCCTGCTCCAGTGCCTGATGGCGCTGATCATTGCCCTGGTGTTGAAATACGTGCTGGATGCGCCTGGCCTGTACATCCCCGGCGTGCAGTCCCCCGTCCAATTTGGCGTCTGGTTTGTTCCGATTGCGGCGTTTATTATCGTTGCCATGTCGAACGCCATCAATTTTACCGACGGCCTGGATGGGCTGGCGGGCCTGGTCTCGGCCACCATTTTTGCCGCTTACGCCATGATCGCCCTGCTCCAACACCAGACATTCCTGGCGCAGTTTTCTTTTACGCTGGTCGGGGCGTTGTTCGGGTTCCTATGGTTCAACGTCCACCCCGCCCAGTTGTTTATGGGCGATACCGGTTCACTCTCGATCGGCGCAACCGTTGCCGTTGTGGCGTTGATGACAGGCCAGTGGGCCATCCTGCCGCTGATCGCGGTCATCCCGGTTGCCGAAACGATCAGCGTTGTCATCCAAATATTGTATTTCAAAGCCACCAAAGGACGGCGTTTTTTCAAAATGGCGCCCATTCACCTGCACTTCGAACTGCTCGGTTGGAGCGAAACCCAGGTCGTGCAGCGTTTCTGGTTGATCAGCCTGCTGGCGGCAATGATCGGCGTTGGGCTGACGCTGGCGTGAAAGAATAAACATGGCAAAAATAGACTGGAAAGACAAACGTGTGGTGGTCATTGGCGCAGCCCGTCAGGGGTTGGCGCTGGCGCGTTACCTTGCCCGGCATGGAGCCAGGGTCGTTTTGAATGACCACCGCAAACCAGAAGAAATGCAGCAGCACGTGACCGAACTGGCCCCATTCGGGATCGAGTGGGTGCTCGGTGGGCATCCGCTCACAGTGCTGGACAACCGCCCCGAAATGGTATGCGTTTCGGGGGGCGTCCCGCTCGATAACCCGGTTGTGGTCGCGGCCTTGAAAAACGGCATCCGCCTTTCGAACGATACCCAGGTCTTTATGGAATCCGTCCCTTGCAAGACGATCGGGATCACCGGTTCGGCGGGCAAAACCACTACGACGACGCTTGTCGGGCGGATTGCCCAATCTGCCGGCGCGGGCAGGTATGGCCGGGTGTGGGTCGGCGGCAATACCGGCGACCCGTTGATTAACTACCTGGACGAGATGCAGCCTTCTGACCTGGCGATCCTTGAAATTTCCAGTTTCCAATCTGAGTTGATGACGGTTTCGCCAAACATGGCGTCCATTTTAAACATCACACCCAACCACCTTGACCGGCACGGCACGATGGAAGTTTACACCGCCGCGAAAGCGCAGGTGCTCAACCACCAGTCCGCCAACGACGTTGCCATCCTGGGACGCGACGATCCGGGAGCGTGGGCCTTGGCAGGCAACGTGCGCGGCAAGCTCTTCTCGTTCGGCCTCAGCCCGCTGCCCGACGGACAGGATGGCGCTTACGTGGATAACCCCGCCGGTGGGAAATTCTTCCTGCGCGAGGACGGCCAGGTCATCCGCCTTCCGGTGGAAGACGCCATCGAACTGCGCGGTTTGCATAATGTCGCAAACGTGATGGCCGCCTGCACGATTGCCCATGCGGCGGGCTTTACCCCCAAAGATATGCTGGCGGGCATCGAAGGTTTTCGCGGTGTGCCGCACCGGCTGGAGTTTGTGCGCACCTGGCGCGGGGCGCAATGGTACAACGATTCCATCGCCACTGCGCCGGAGCGGACAACGGCAGCCATCCACTCTTTTAGCGGCCCGCTGATCCTGCTGCTTGGCGGACGCGACAAGGATTTGCCCTGGGAAAGCCTGGCCAAACTCATCCACCAGCGCGTGGATCATGTTGTCCTTTTTGGGGAGGCCGCCGAAAAAATCAGCGCGGCGCTCGGTCAGCGCATCCCCGGATCGCGCCCATATAGCATAACGCGCGTGGAAAAATGCCGTGACGCAGTGTTGGCGGCCTCGCGTCTGGCCCAGCCCGGATTTGTGGTGCTCTTTTCGCCCGGCGGAACCAGCTTCGACGAATTCAAGGATTTTGAAGAACGCGGAGAGAAATTCAAACAATGGGTACTCGAATTTTCAGAGACACTGCGGTAGGAATTAACCCGGCTGTGAGCGCTGTCCCGTCGGTGCGCAAGCTCGGCGGCAGCGTGGATTTGCCGCTGGCGCTGATCATGATTGCCGTTTTAACCTTCGGGTTGATCATGGTCTTTTCGGCTTCGTGGGATTTCTCGCTGGCGGTGTACGGCGATCCATTACGCATGTTCGTTCGTCAAATTCTGTGGCTGGCGCTGGGATTGGCCCTGCTATACATATGCTCGCGCATTGACTATCACTCCTGGCGCAAAATGGTTTTGCCCGTGATGCTGGTGACGGTTGCCATGCTGGTTGTGGTACTGGCGGTCAGCGACAGCCGCTTCGGCGCGATCCGCACGATTTTAGGCGGCTCGATCCAGCCGTCTGAACTGGCAAAAGTGGTAACGGTGGTTTACCTGGCCGTCTGGATGCATTCCAAACGCGACCAACTCCATGATATTCAGTGGGGCGTCATCCCGCTGGCCGTTATCCTGGGCTTTATCGGCGGTTTGATCTACCTGCAACCCGATCTTTCGGCCACCGCCACGATCTTTTTGCTCGGCGGCCTGCTGTTCTTCCTGGGCGGCGGCGACCTGAAGCAGATCATCCTGTTGATGGTTGTGGCCCTGGTGGTCGGTGTGTTGGTGGTGCAGGTCAGCAGCACGGGGCGCGCGCGCGTGGGCGCTTACGTGGATGGCCTCAAGGACCCGATGCAGGCTTCTTATCATGTGCGCCGTTCGTTCGAAGCGGTGGTCAAAGGCGGCTGGTTTGGCGTGGGCATTGGCCGGGCAACCACCAAGATGACGGGGTTACCCGTCCCGCCGACCGACTCGATTTTCGCTGTGATTGCCGAAGAGCTTGGCTTGCTGGGCGTATTGGGTACGGTTGCGCTGTACGCCTTGATCATCTGGCGCGGTTTGCGGATTGCCAACAAAGCTCCCGATATGCTCGGCAGTTTGCTGGCCGCCGGTCTGACGTTCTGGATCGCCAGTGAGGCGCTCATCAATATGTTGGTGATGGTGGGCCTGCTGCCCTTTGCGGGCAATGCCCTGCCCTTTATCAGCGCCGGCGGCTCGAACCTGACGGCTTCGATGGTTGCCATTGGTATTTTGTTGAATGTTTCCCGGCAGGCAACGCCCGGGAACGAATCTGAAGAATGGAGAAATTTCGGTGCGACTCTTGATCTGCGCGGGCGGAACCGGCGGCGGGGTGTACCCCGCGTTAGCCGTTCATAATGCGCTGAAAACGTCCCACCCGGATGTGGAAACGCTTTGGGTGGGTGGCGAAGGTGGCATGGAAACTGCGCTCGTTGAACGAGCCGCTATTCCGTTTAAAGCCATCCCTGCCGCAGGGCTGCACGGCGTGGATTTCAGACAATTGCCCGGCAACATCCAGACGCTGGTGAGGGGAGTGACGGCCTCCCGGCGCATTCTGGCAGAGTTCCAGCCCGATGTATTGTTCTTTACCGGCGGTTATGTGGCCGCGCCGATGGCGCTGGCCGGGCGGAAAATTCCGTCCCTGCTCTATGTGCCGGATATCGAGCCTGGCCTGGCGTTAAAAGCCCTGGCTTACTTCGCCACACGCATTACGCTGACCGCGTCAGAGTCGCGGAAATTTTTCTCCCGAAAAGCCAAAGTCTTCGTGACGGGCTATCCCGTCCGGGCAGAGTTGGCGAAATGGGACAAAAAATCCGGGCGCAAGACGCTTGGCATCAAAAGCGATTTACCCGTCTTGCTGGTTTTGGGCGGTAGCAAAGGCGCGCGCTCGATCAACCTGGCGCTGTTTGAACACCTGGACCACCTGCTCGCGCAGATGGAAGTTATCCACATCAGCGGCGAGACAGACTGGGAGATGGCGTTGGCCGCCTGCACCAGACTGCCCAAAGACTTGTCGAAGCGCTACCACGCTTATTCTTACCTGCATCACGAGATGGGCGCGGCCCTGGCAGCCGCCGATTTGGCGGTATCACGCTCCGGGGCGTCCACGCTGGGCGAGTATCCGTTCTTTGGGCTGCCTGCCCTGCTCGTCCCGTATCCTTATGCGTGGCGCTACCAAAAAGTCAACGCCGAGGCGCTGGCCAACCATGGCGCGGCGCTTGTGATCGAGGATGCCAAACTAAAAAGCGGCTTGTATCTGACTGTGGAGAAATTGCTGGAGACTCCTGAGAAACTTGAGGATATGCGTCAGGCCATGCGCGCGTTGAGCGTCCCGGACGCAGCCGCGCAGATTGCCGCGCACCTCATGGAACTGGCGGGAGCAAAACATGATTAGTTTGATCGTCGTGTTCTGGATGTTCGTCGTTTTGTTCGGCGTAATCGGCGCGTTCCGCGGTTGGGCCAAGGAACTGCTGGTGGTCTTCAGCGTCGTCCTGGCGCTGCTGCTCAACTTCCTGCTGAAAAAATATGTCCCGATCATCAGTCAACTTCCAGACAAGGAGCCAGCCCTGTTTTGGATCCGCGCGTTGATCCTGGTTGTGCTGGTCTTTTTCGGGTACCAAACCGTGGGAATGCAGCACTTTGCAGGCAAGGCCGCGCGCGAAAAGCTGCAAGACAGCCTGCTCGGATTTGTGTTCGGCGCAGCCAACGGGTATTTGGTGGTTGGCACCTTATGGTTCTATCTCGACCAGGCGATTTATCTGTCTAGCAGCTACATCACCTCCCCTGTTGCGGGGGACCCTATGGGAGATGCAGCGATCAATCTGCTGCTTGCCATGCCGCCGCGTTTGATGGGCGAACCGGTCATCTATTTTGTGGTTGCCCTGGCATTCGTTTTTGTGATTGTGGTATTTGTCTAATGATGGCTCACGTTCATTTCATCGGGATCGGAGGCAGCGGACTCTCCGCCATTGCCCGGCTCCACCTGGAGCGCGGATACGTGGTGACGGGTTCTGACCGCGCGCTCTCTCCCCTTGCGCTGGACTTGCAAAAAGCCGGGGCAACCATCCACCTGGGGCACGCCGCCGGCAACGTCGCCGGCGCCGACTGGGTGGTGCGCTCCTCGGCCATTCCCGATGACAACCCCGAAGTCATCGCCGCGTTGGGACGGGGAATCCCGGTCTACAAGCGGGCCGACTACCTGGGCCGCCTGATGGCAGACAAGATCGGCATTGCCATCGCCGGGACGCACGGCAAGACCACCACCAGCGCCATGCTGGCCTGGACGCTCTCCCGGCTTGGACAGGACCCTTCCTTCATCGTCGGCGGAGTGCTCGGCAACCTGGGCGTCAATGCCCATGACGGAAAGGGTCCGGCCTTCGTCATCGAGGCCGACGAATACGACCGCATGTTCCTGGGCCTGAGACCGCGCTTCGCGGTGGTTACAAACGTCGAGTACGACCACCCGGATTGCTACCCAACCCCGGCAGATTTCCAGGCCGCTTTTGTCGATTTCGCCAGGCTCATCCCGACGGATGGGGCGCTGGTGATCTGCGGCGACGACATGGGCGCCATTGAATTGATGGCCGAAGCCGGGCGCATGGGCAAACGTGTCGTCGTTTACATGATTGCCGAAAACAGCCCGGCGCAAGCTGACGAATGGGCGCTGGCGCAGAAACTGGTGAGCAATCCGCGCGGCGGGTTTACCTTCGACGCCGTGCTGCGCCTGCAAGCCGCGCCGCAGCACATTTCCGGCGTGCAATTGCAGGTGCCTGGCTCGCATAACGTGCGCAATGCGTTGGCCGCGCTGACCGTGATTGCCCTGATGGGGCTGCCGTTGAAGCAAGCCGCACAAGCTTTGGGCGAATTTCGCGGCGCGGACCGGCGTTTTGAAGTCAAGGGTGAGGCCAAAGGCGTTACCGTCATCGACGATTATGCCCACCACCCGACGGAAATCCGCGCCACGTTGGCCGCCGCCCGC
This sequence comes from Anaerolineales bacterium, assembly GCA_049792555.1. Classification (GTDB taxonomy): domain Bacteria; phylum Chloroflexota; class Anaerolineae; order Anaerolineales; family Villigracilaceae; genus UBA5195. The sequence goes on along the minus strand of JBARBA010000144.1, from coordinate 3,006 downwards.
GCGCGTTACCCCATCAGCCGCATCTGGGCCGTCTGGCAGCCGCACACCTACTCGCGCACACACACGCTCTTCGACCAATTTGCAGCCTCATTCGAAGAGGCCGACGAGGTGATTGTCAGCGAAATCTACGCCGCGCGCGAGCTGAAGGAAGATTTTTCCGCCGAAAAAGTTGTGCAGGCCATGCGCCGCTCGTCCGCGCATTTCATTGCGGAGTTGGACAGAATCAGCAATTATCTTGTTTCCAGGCTTAAACCCGGCGACGTATTGATCGTCCTGTCTGCCGGGGATGCCGACAGGGTCAGCGCCGAAGTGCTGGCCCGCCTTAAAGAAGGAGAGAACCATGAATGAAAAAAAACATACCTACAATTCTTCCATCATGGCGCTGCCGCCGCTCAAAGTGGTGCTGGGCGACGTGCCCAACCCGGATGGCGAAGGCCGCCGTCCCGTGCGCCCGTTTGGTGTGGACAAGCCCGAGGTTGAAACCAAAGGCACAATTAATAAGTTGATCGGGCACATCCAGGAAACGAAGTAAGCAGACTGTGATGACAACCGCCGTGATGACCGACACCGTACACGCAGGATATGTGCGCGAACTGTTTGGAGAGCAGGCGCAGGAGCACGTGCTGCTTGCGCCCTACACTTCCGCGCGCATCGGCGGCCCGGCGGACGCGCTTGTGACTGCGCACAGCGCGGACGAACTGGCGCAAGTCGCGCAGACCTGCTGGGAACATGCCCTGTCCTTCACGCTGCTCGGCGGCGGCTCCAACGTGCTGGTCAGCGACAAAGGCGTGCGCGGCGTCGTCATCCTGAACCGGGCCAAGTCGGTGGAATTCCGCGCAGGCGCGCAGTCCACCATCAGGGCCGAATCGGGCGTCGTTTTTTCGAACCTGGCCCATCGCGCCGCAGCCAAAGGTCTGTCTGGCCTCGAATGGGCGATTGCCGTCCCCGGCACGGTCGGCGGAGCCGTTTACGGCAACGCCGGGGCCTTCGGCAGCGACACGGCTCACAGCCTGCTGCGCGCCGAAATCATCGAAGAAAATGGCCGCAGTTGGCAGCCCGTTGAAAAGCTGGAATACGGTTATCGCAGCAGCGCCTTGAAGCGGAGCCAGGCGAAAGCGGTGGTGCTTGCGGCGGAGTTCGGTCTGAAAAACGGCAACCCAGAAGAAATCCAGGCCGCCGCAGATCAGTTCACCGAGCGCCGCAAGGCCACCCAGCCGCCGGGCGCCAGCATGGGTTCCATGTTCAAAAACCCGCCCGGAGATTTTGCCGGACGCCTGATCGAAGCCGCCGGCCTGAAAGGCGCGCGCATCGGCAACGCCGAAATCAACCCCGTGCATGGAAATTTCTTTATCAATACTGGCGAAACCAAAGCATCTGACATCAAAAGCCTGATTGAGTTGACGCAGAAGACTGTGGAAGAGAAGTTTGGTGTGAAGTTGGAGTTGGAAGTTGAGTTGGTTGGCGAGTGGTAAAGACGTATTGCGTAGTGCGTATTCCGTATTCTTTTGGAGCCTGGCATGAATTATCAAGAATGGGAAGCAGAAGTTCCTGAAACCATCAAGGCCGATGCGCTTTGGAAAATGGCCGTATATCGTTACTCGCTGTTCTTGTGTGATTTGGGATGGCATGATGTAACCAAATTACAGCAAGACCGCCGCACGATTGAAGTCTCTGACCAACTTTACAGATCGCTGGGGTCCATTAGCGCGAACATCGCGGAAGGCTATTCTCGCGGCACAGGGAAAGATCGGGCGCGATTTTATGAATATGCGCTCGGTTCTGCCCGTGAAAGTCGCAACTGGTATTTTGTTGCCCGCCACATCCTTGGCAAAACAGTAGCAGATCATCGCATGCAATTGACTACAGAAATTATTTGCCTTTTGCTCACCATTGTTCCCCATGAACGAGGCCGAATGCTCAAGGAAGAACAAGCAATTTACAAAGTCTGGCAGTTACCACTCGATCAATTACTCCACGAAATATCGTTGCCATAAATACGCACTACGAAATACGGAATACGGAATAACTATGACCCAACCACCCAGCACCCCCCTCACCCTCGCCATCTTCTTCGGCGGACGCTCAGGCGAACATGAAGTTTCACTCATGTCGGCCCGCTCGGTGTTGTCTGTGCTGGACCGTACGCGCTACAACGTTATCGAAGTCGGCATCACGCACCAGGGTGCCTGGCTTACCGGACAAGACGGGCTGGCGGCTTTCGAGCAGGGCAAAACCGAGGCCCTGCTCCCCGCCAGCCTGCACCCGGACCCGTCCCGCCCAGGCCTTTACGTAATACGTGATACGCAATACGAAAAATACGCCGACATCGACGCCTACTTCCCCGTGCTGCACGGCACCTACGGCGAAGACGGCGCGCTGCAAGGCCTGCTCGAAATGGCTGACGTGGCCTACGTGGGCGCGAACGTCATCAGCTCCGCCGTCGGCATGGACAAGGGCGTCTTCAAAGACGTGATGCGCGCCAACGGCGTCCCGGTGGTCGCAGGCCTGGTGGCGCTGCGCTCCGAAATCGAAAACGACATGGAAAACGTGGTCAAACGCGCCGAATCTGTCAGCGATTATCCGTTGTTTATCAAACCTGCCAACCTGGGTTCGTCCGTCGGCGTGACCAAATGCCGTTCGCGCTCGGATGTGGCCGAAGGGTTGATGGACGCCGCCCAATATGACCGGCGCATCCTGATCGAGCGCGGCGTTCCCAACCCGCGCGAGATCGAAATTGCCGTGCTCGGCAACGACAAACCCGAAGCTTCCATCCCTGGCGAGATCATCCCCGGCGCGGACTTTTATTCCTACGATGCCAAATACGTGCTCGATAGCTCCCGCCCGGTCATCCCTGCCGATTTGAGCGCAGCCCAGGCCGCGCAGATTAAAGAGATCGCCCTGCGCGCCTACAAAGCCGTCGACTGCTGCGGCATGGCCCGCGTGGATTTCTTGCTCGACCCAGATAGCGGGGAAATCTTCCTGAACGAGATCAACACCATCCCGGGC
>JBARBA010000143.1:0-8353 GCA_049792555.1 Anaerolineales bacterium | reverse complement strand
CGAGCCCGGACGGATGAGTAGTTACCTTCAATCACAGTATAATCACCTCATTCCCGGAGGTTGTTATGTACCCCGAACATTACTACGACTTAAACGTGGACCTGAAATCTTCGCCGGCAGACCTATGGCCCTTTGCGGCAGATACCAACCGCTTTAATCTGGACACCGGCCTGCCGCCCGTCACATGGATTACCGATGCGCCGGATATTCCGCCCGGGATGCGCCGCATGCAATTTTACCTGTACGGTTTTTATAAGTGGGTCTGGGACGAAGAGCCTTTTGAATGGGTCTTTCCCTATCGTTTCGCGGTGCTGCGCCATTACAAAGCAGGGCCGTTAAGCGAAATGCGCGTGATGCTCGACATGAACGAGCGTCCGGGAGGCGGCGCCCATCTGCGTTACCAGGTTTGGGTGCGCGCTTCCAACCCGGTCGGAGACGTCAGCCTTCAACTTCAGTTCCAGTTCGTCAACGGCCCGCTTACGATCAAAACGTTCAAAAAATACGACGAAATTATCCAACGCGGCGGTTCGTACTATGACATTGAGGGCCGCGCCAGGTTTGCGCCGGGGGGCCGGGAACGTCTATGGGCTGCGAAAGGGGCCATCCTCCAGAAAGAGGGCGACGGTCACATCTTTGACCACCTGGCCTATATCCTTGAACACGCCGACGACCTGGCCCTGCAACGCCTGCGCCCCTACCAACTCGCCGATTTCTGGAAGTTGCCCCGCCGCGACGTGCTCGAAGTCTTCCTGCGCGCCGCGCGCGCGGGCGTGCTCGACATGCGCTGGGAACTGCTGTGTCCATCCTGCCGGGGAGCCGCGGCCAGCCACACCACCCTGAATGAAGTCCGCAAAAACGCGCACTGCGATGCCTGCGATATTGATTACAGCGTCAATTTCGACCGCCAGGTGGAAGTTATTTTTCGTCCGAACCCGACCTTGCGGATCATCCCCGCGCAACTGCTATTCTGCCTGGCCGGACCGCAAAGCGGGCCGCACGTGGTCATCAACCAGGTGGTGCCGGCAGGCAAAACCATCGATGTGACCGCTCCGCTGGCGGATGGCCGCTACAGCCTGACGGCCTCCGGGCTGCCCGGCGAGTTGCCGGTATTGGCGACGGCAGGCGGCGCAACCGAGGAAATCATCAGCGCCGATGAAAATGGCTGGCCCGAAGGGGAGTTGCGCCTCGGCGCGCTCCCGCGCCTGCACCTGATCAACCAAACCGCCGCTCCCCAGCAGTTTTTGCTCAAGCGCGCCGTCTGGCGCGACGACGCCGCCACAGCAGCGGATGTGACCACGCTGCAACTGTTCCGCGACCTGTTTTCGCTCGAAGCGCTGCGCGCGGGCGAAGAAATCCAGATCAACAGCGTGACGCTGATGTTCACCGACCTGCGCGACAGCACGCGCCTCTACCGTCAGATCGGCGACGCCCCGGCTTTTGGGCGTGTGCGCCAGCACTTTGACCTGCTCGAAGAAGCGATCGCCGCCGAGGGTGGCGCCATCGTCAAAACGATTGGGGATGCCGTCATGGCGGTTTTCCGCCAACCGGCAGCCGCCGTCCGCGCCATCGAGGCGGGCCACGCCGCCATTGCCGCGCTGGAAGGCACGCCCGCGCTGGAGATGAAGGCCGGCATCCATACCGGCCCCTGTATCGCAGTCACGCTCAACGAGCGGCTGGATTACTTCGGCTCAACGGTCAACATTGCGGCGCGCTTGCCGGGGCTGGCCGAAGGCGGGGAAGTCGTCTTCTCAAACGAGATCAAAACCGACCCCGAGGTGGAAGTCTGGCTGCGGGAAAATCACCCGAAGCCGGTCGGGTTCGAGGCTCAAGTCAAAGGCTACGACCAGCCTTTTTCTTTCTGGCGAATCCGCCTGTAAGAAGCAAAAAGCCCCGCAAATTCTGCGGGGCTTTTTGTTCCTGTTTTATTTCTACCCACCGCTGGCGGGTTTGCCGCTCTTGCGGGTGACAAGCTTCCAGATGGCCCAAATAATCAGCGCCGGGGGGAGGAACAATGGCACAATGATGATGAAGAGCGAAATCAGGAAGTCAATGATGCCCTGATAGGCAACGGTCACAGTCCCTTTTGCCTCATCAATCGTCTTACCTGGGTTCCAGACAACCGGTGTGGAAGTTGGCCTGAGTGTGGGGGTGGGGGTGGGAGTCAGGTCGGGCAGTTTCGGCTCCAGGTTGACGGTGATCGTCGAATAGGACGAACGACCGGTCAGGTAGGTCATGCGCCCTTTGACCTGCTCGATCTGGCCTTCGATAGTGGTCAGTTGCTCGTTGATTTTCAGGGACTCGTCGACCGTTTTGGCGTTATCCAGGAAACTGCGGATGCGGTCGCGGGTGGCTTCGAGGTTGCCCAACTGCGATTGCAGGTCAACGAACTCGGACGTCACGTCCTGGCCGGAGGCGTTCTCGTCCAGTACACGCAGGGCCAATCCGCGCAGGCGACGCATGGCCGTTTCAAACTGATCGACCGGCACGCCCATGCTGATCGTGGCGTACTTGTAGTTCGAGCCGTTGTAATCCTGGTACCAGACGCGCGAACTGATGATATACCCGCCAACATCGCCCACGATCTGCGTCGAGCGGTCGATGGCAGTATCGGTATCTTCGACTTGCAACTTGACATCCGCATTCTTGATAATCATGTGGCCGGTATTCTGCGGCTGCGACACATCCGGCAGGGTGGTGGTGTTTGCGAGAGGATCGTTGGCATTGCCCGCATCAGCGGCGGCTTTTCCGTTCGCGCCGGAAACCCGGAGGGCGTTGGCCTCCGCCGGCGCGAGCGCCATGGTGGCAGCGGGGGGAGGCACAGTATCTTGCGCTGGCGCAAACGATTCGTCTACAGAAGGCGCCATCGTCGCGGGAGCGCCGCAGGCAGTCAGCAAAATCGCTGCCAGAACAATGATGGCGAATAGGGTAAATCTTACAGGTGGTTTCATTTTTTCTCCTTTTTTTGGATGGTCCGGGGCATCGGCGTTTGCCCGGTGAATTATGGTATAGACATTCCAGCAAGATATTTTGTTCCCCTGTGAAAACGCAACCTTAAAACAAGAATGCCGCAGGTCGGTATCGACCTGTGGCTTTGGGTATTATCTGCTTGCCGGCGCGGCAGGCGGAGCCAGCCGGTCGGCAATGTTTTTCGCCATGCTGGTGAAATCGGATGGCAGCAGGATGATCGTCGTTGAGTTGTGTTCCGCGCCGACCTCCGTGATCATTTGCATACGCCGCAGTTCAAGCGCTATGGGGTTATCGGCAATCCGTTTGGCGCCCAGCGACAGCTTCTCGGAAGCTTCCAGCTCGGCTTCGGCCTTGATGACGCGCGCGCGTTTTTCACGCATGGCTTCGGCCTCCTGGGCCATGGCGCGTTGCATCGTGAGGGGGATTTCGATGTCCTTCATCTCGACCATCTCGACTTTGATGCCCCAGGGTTCGGTGGCAACATCAACGATCTTCTGCAAGGTGTGGTTGATGGTATCGCGTTCTTTCAAGACTTCGTCGAGGACGTGCTGGCCGATGATATTGCGCAGGCTGGTCAACGCCACCTGGTGGACGGCGTTGCGATAATCGGCGACCGAGATGATGGCCCTGGCCGGGTTGACCACCCGATACCAGACGACGGCATCCACTTTGACGGTGACGCTGTCTTTGGTGATCGTCTCCTGCCGTTCCACCGAAAGCGTGATCGTGCGGATGTCCACGACGCGTTGCCTTTCGATGAACGGAAAGATCCAGTACAGCCCCGGGCCTTTGATGGACATGTAGCGCCCAAGCCGGAAGATGATCGAGCGTTCGTATTCCTGAACGACTCTCAGGCCGGACAGGAAAAGCAAAGCCAGGATGGCAAGCGGGACCAGCAAACATCCAAACACAGAAACAAAGTCACCCATTGTGACCTCCGTTGAGATGAAATAGGGGCTTTTCAACTGAGTTGAGAAAAATTCGTATTGCGTGTTGCGTATTCCGTTTTAAAGGTTTGCACAACACGCCGCATTCTACAAGGCTCAACTGGTAATGAAACGCGCCCAAATGAAATAAACAGACAATAAAGTGTACGGATGGGGAAAAGAAAAGGTTCAACCCGGCAAAGCCACTCAGTCTGAGAACAATTTATTTCATCGCGCTAATCAGGTTTTCCAGCTTCCCGGCGATCACTTCGCGGCTGAAATGCTCTTCGAGATAGCGCCGCCCGTTAATGCCCATGTCGACGGCGCGGTCGCGGTTCGACGACAGGGATGTGATGGCATCCGCCAGGCTGCGGGCATCGCCGGGGGTCGAGAAGACGCCGCAGTCCGCCGCCGCAACCACTTCGCGGATTACGCCGTCAATCGCCAGCACCACCGGTCGTCCGGCGGCCATGTAGTCGAAAACCTTGTTCGGGTAGGTGGTTTTGTAGGCTTCAATCGGTTTCAAAATGGCGATGCAAGCGTCGGCCCCGGCCAAGATTGCGCCTATCTCGTTTTTGGGGACCGGCGGCAGGAAGAGCACGTTTTTCAATTTCATTTCAAGGGCGCGCGCTTGCAGGTTAGCTTTTTCCTTGCCATCGCCCAGCAGCACAAGCTGAATCTCCTGATCGGCTTCGAGCAATTTGGCAGCGTCCAGCACCACGTCCAGGTCGTTGGACATGCCGTGCGCCCCGGCGTAGACGGCTACGAATTTGTTCTTGAAGCGATGCGCGCCGCGGAACTTCATGCCGAAATCGAAGGGGTTGAACATCTCGGGGTCAGCCCCGTTCGGGACGAGTTCGACGCAGCGCGCCCCGCCCTTTTGGACGTGTTCCACGTAACCGGGGCTGTTGACCATCATTTGGTCGGCGCGACGATAGAGGAAGTGTTCCAGCCAAAAGGCCAGCTTGATCAGGATGGGGTTTTTCAGCACCCCAACGGCGATGGCAAAATCGGGCCACAGGTCGCGCACCTCGAACAGGAACTTCGCCCCCTTGAGCCGCGCCAGCGCCCAGGCCGTCAGCCCCTGGAAAATGGGCGGCGAGGTACCCCAGACCACGTCCACGTTTTGGACTTTCATCCCCACGAAGAACGACGAGAGCATGAAGCTCAGGAAGGCGAAGACGCGATGGACGAAGGATTTGTGCAGGGCGTTGTAGGTGGAGGCGCGAAGAATCTCGATGCCATCCCCCGGCTTTTCCCCTTCGCCTGCGGCGGAAGATGTTCCCGTCAAATAGCTCACCGGGCTGGCGATGACCGTGACCTGGTGCCCCTTTTGCGCAAGGAAACGCGCCAGTTCGTGGTGGCGTGTCCCGCCGGGTTCGTCGAGGGCGGCAAAGGCTTGGTGGATGAGCAGGATGTGCATGGGGTTGGAGATTAGAGATCAGAGATTAGAGATCAGGAATGATTGCCGGAAAGGTGAACTCACTGGTGAATGTAACATTCCCGGATGATTCTACATCAATCGCCAGCGAAAGGGCCGGGACTTTTTGGGCGTAGGTCGGCGAGACCCAGCCGCGCACAGGGTCGGGCGCGCCGGAGCCGAGCAGGTATTCGCCCGCGCGGACGAGGGATACGTGATACTCAAGACTTGGCTGAATATGCAGCACGATCCACCCTTGCGGCGATTTTAACCTAATCTCTAATCTCTCTTCTCTCTTCTCTATCTCGTATTCCCAATCGGGCAGCAGCCAGTGCAGGCGAAAGGTATGCGGCTTGAGAGACAGATTGAGCAGTTCATCTTGCACCTGCCAGCGCTCGTCGTGGAAGACCGTCACCATCCGGTCGTGGCGGACGCCGATGCGGGCGTAGGCATAAGTGCGAGCAGAGACGCGCTGCGCGAAATCGGCGTCCGTTTCGAAGTGACGTTTGCTGCTGGCGTCGGCCCAATCGAGATAGAGGAAGCGGCTGGCGCGGGTCATCTGTTCCCGCCCGTCCACGCTGACGGTGTTGTGGACAAGGGTGCTGGTCAGGCGGTTATCCCACGGCGGATCGGCGTTATAGAGATACGTCCCGGCGTCCTGGGCGATGTTCAGTCCGCGCCACCACAGGTCGAAGTGCAACTGGTCGGCGTGCGAGGGGCGCGATTTGTAGCGGACGGCGCGCAGGCAGCCCCACGAATGCGGCGCATAGAGATGGTCGCCGGGGTAGCGCGGGATTTCGAGTTGGCTCCCGGCGCGCGGCAGGCCAAACCACAGAGACATCTCGTCCCAAGGGCCGGATGGCAAACTATAATCGAGAAAGGCGCGGGCCGCGGCCTGCGCCACCGGGCGGAAATCGTCGAAAGGCTGTGTGGAGAGCGGAAAGAGCAGCGCCCCATCGTTCGCGCCCAGGTTCGGGACGCGGCCAGAGTCCGGGTCGAGCAGCGAGAGCAGCCAGTGGGTGGCCAGCGCCAGGTTTTCAGGGTTCATCCAGCCATAGGCGCGGAAAGACCTTTTTGGCGTCCCGGCGTGGATGTCCTTTGTAGTTAAAGCCCTTAGCCACAGCGCCGTTTGCAGCATCAGGCGGTGGTAATTCATCGAGTGCTGGACGTATTCGCCATAGGCGTCGATCTGGCGGGTGAAGCACCACGTCAGCCACTGCTGACCGGTGGCCCGCCATTGGGGCGCGCGGGGATGGTCGGGCAGGGCCAGGGAGGCGGTGTAGAGCGCGGCGGCTTCGGTGAGCAGGTGGTTGTTGTTTTGCGAACGGGCGTACAGCAAGGTCACTGGAATGCGTAATGCGTGATGCGTAATTGATTCTGCCAAACGGAGCAAACGTTCATGGGTGGAATGTTGCGAACCCGAAAAAATTTGCGCAGCCCAGGCGAATGCCATCAAACGGATGGCGACTTCCTGTCCCGACATCCAGTTTGGCCCCATATACGGCGGGTTGGCGGCCTGGAAGGTCTCGAAGTGACGCCAGAAGGCGGCGGCGTACTGCTCGTCGCCGGTGACATGCCAGGCGCGCCCCAACGCGAAGGCCCAGCCGAAGCGCGCGGGTTCCCAGGTGAATTTGATGTCAGAGAGTGGAGAATAGAGAGTAGAGAGCGGGGCTTGGCCGGTTTCGTAATCTGTCCAGTGCGCGAGGGGCGCGGGAGGCGTGAGATTGATTTCGACCGGCTCGCCGCCAAACTGCCTGAATTTGCCAGCGACGATCTCACCGGCTTCGGCGCGCAGGCTTTGCAGGCCGTCTGCGCCGAGGGTTTCGATGATTTGTTCTTTGGGTGGAAAAGAGAATAGAGAATTAGAGAGAAGATGATTAGTGACCTGCTCTCTATTCTCTATTCTCTTGTAATGCCCCGTTTTCAGGCCGAAGCGATACAAGGCATTCAGCGCCACCTGGGTAAATCCCAAATGGCGCAAGGCTTTGATGGCGGTGGTGATGCGGGAAGGCGACATGGCAGGAAGTTTACCAGAACTTTGCTGCGTTTTCGCTCTTCCTGGCTTGCATCCATGTTCCTGGGTCTCATAGCCCATTGCGCAGTCAGACTCGATGAGCGACGCTTACCCCGAAGGATGAAATTGGGGTATGGCGCAGTGTGAGCGGATGCGGGAGCGGATGGGAACCGGACAAGCGGACGTGTGCTCGCCAGGATATGGCAGTAAGGCGGAATGAATCCCCTACGGGGACAAGTTTTCGCCCTACGTTAGTTTCATAACAGCAATGAGCGCCGTAATGGGATGGATATAAGATGATTATAGGATGACTTTAGGATGGATATAGGATCGCTATAGGACCGCTATAGGACGGATATAGGATGACAATTGCGCCACTTGGGATTTACCCAAGTGGCGCAGGGGGTTGATGGCGATGGTGAAACGTGAGGGTGAAATCGTCTACTCGTTTCCCGTTGCTTACTTGAACGGGCAAGTGGCATCCGGCTTTGTCACGTAATTGACGCTTTGCGAATCGCTTTGCGCGCCGGAGATGATTCTCAGAACGTCATTGCGACCGGAAATGTATGTAACCGCCTGCGCGCAGGCGTTGCCCATGTTTTGCGATGACCGGTATTCATTCCAGAATGCGGTTGCCATTTCGACGAAAGGATAAGCCGGGCTATCCTTTGGATACGCCGCGAGCAAATTCTCATAAGCGTTTTTTGCCTCGTCAGGTTTTGCGGTGAGCAGGTAAACCAGCACGATGCGATAAGATGCGTAGGCGCTCAGGATGGGACGCTCATTTGGATCTGGCGTAGGCGCTGGGCAAGGCGGGTTGGCTTTGGCACAAGGGCCAAAACCATACGGCGCGATGATGGAGTCTTTCCGCGCTTCGGTCCACCAGCCCAGGCCCTCGCTTTTGATCGCCAGTTGGTACGATTGCAGCGCCTTATCATATTTGCCCGCCAGCGAGAAGCCGTCGCCATCCTGCACGGCCTGGAAGCGATATTCGGGCGCGCTGTATTCGACCGGCTGGGCGGTATA
>JBARBA010000142.1:0-2155 GCA_049792555.1 Anaerolineales bacterium | reverse complement strand
CGGAACTCCATATCGGCTACCAGCTTTTCGGTCTGCGCAATGTCGTTGGCGATACCTTGCAGGCTGCCGTCGTCGTTCTCTGCCAGCGCCATTTCCATGAGTTCGCCCGCGTCATTGAGCGCACTTTCGACTTTTTGCAGATTAAGTACGACGCCTTCCAGCGTCTTGCGTTCGCGTCCCAGTTCCTGGGAACGTTTGCTGTCCTGCCAAATGGCAGGGTCTTCGGCTAAAACGACGACTTCGGCCAGGCGTTCCTGCTTGCCATCGTAGTCAAAGATACCTCCGTAGTTCGACGTTGCGCGTGCGCAAGTCCTGGATTTTGTTCGTCAGGGCGTTGAGTTGTTCGGCTTCCATTTTTGTATAGTCTATCGCTGCTTGGAAAGGCGGCGATTATACACGTCCTCAGCATATCCAAGGTGCCGAAGCCATTGTTGTCACAGGAACAACAGGCCGAGCAGGACTCCGCTGGCCATGGCGAGGAAGCCGATTGCGATGTGTTTGGCCAGCGCTGCTCCGCCAATGGAAGCGGCCATGCTGAACTTGAACACCATGTTGGAAAGATAGGCGAGCGCGATGGAGACGATCGCCTGGTTGCTGCTGAGCTTTTGCAGGTTGAAAAGCCGCAGGCTGGACAACGTGATGGCATCCATGTCGGTCAATCCGGAAACGATAGCCACAATGTAGAGACCTCTATTGCCCGCCACATCGGAGAGCCACGCGGCACAAAACAACACAACCACAAACAGCAGTCCGAATGTCAGCGCGGCATGAATTTCGGTCGGATTTGAGGTTTCGGGCATAGGCAATTCGCCGCTGTTCTTCAGGCGCTTCCAGTCGAAAAAAGTGGCGCTCAAGCCGAACAGCAGCCCCAGCCCCATTACCGGGGCGAGTTGTCTTAGTATGGAGGGCGAAACAACGCCGCTGACGACGACGAGGCGGATTAATACGACCTGGCTGGCGATCAGGATCACCACTGCCGACAGGCGCAACATGCCCTCGTTGAGTTTGCTGTGTTTGGCGTAGACCAGTGTTGTTGCGGTACTGGAAACCAGGCCACCCAGAAAACCCAGCAACGGCGCGCCATAGCGGCGTCCGGTAATGCGCAGGGCGACATAGCCAGCCAGACTCAGGCCCGAAATTAACACCACCATCATCCATGCCTGGTAGGGGTTGAAGGCCTCATATGGCCCGTAGTTTTGATCGGGCAGTATAGGCAGGATGACGAAACTGAGTACCGAGAACTGTAATATGGAGACCAGGTCGCGCCGCGTGAGTCGCTGGCTCATGCCCTGCAACTCGGGTTTGAAGTAGAGCAGGATGGTGGTAGTGATGGCAAGCATGACTGCAAGCTTGGAATAGCCGAACCAGACCAGCACGCCGAGCGCAAAACTGATGAGCAAGGCGGTAACAGTGGTGGTGCCGGGGTCGTTGTTCTCTGTGGGCGTGTTGATGTAAGCGGCAATGATCATTCCCGCAACAGCCAGCAATCCGGCAACGATTAACCAAGGCGCTTCGCCTTTGTCGGCCAGCAATGCAACGAGTGTGCCAAACAGGGAGACCAGGGCGAAGGTGCGCAGTCCGGCTTTGGCAGAAGGATTGCGTTCGCGTTCGAGGCCAATGAGCAGGCCGATGGCGAGACTGGTCAGAAACTGGGGCAGCGCTTCGATACCGTTGCCCTGCAATAGAAGGGAATCCACGATTTATTCTCCTGACCAGTGACGCACGATGAGCTGCAAACTTGCGCTGCCATTGTATTCATTGACGCTCAGGCTGTATACCGCGTGGACATTGTCCGGGGCGGGCTCGGCTGAAAAGAAGCGGATGGCGTCGAAACTTCCGGCAGGCGAAGACAATTTCAGTTTAAGGTGTTTCTCGCCGATCACACGCTGAGTTTGAACGCGGAAATCGCCTTCAAACAACGGTTCGGGAAATCCCTGTCCCCACACCTGGTGCTGCAGGTCCCGGGCAATATTCAGGGAAAATTCGTTTGCTTCGAGTGCTCCGTCCGTGGAAATCATCTTCACCAGCGCATCTGGGTCGAGCAATTCCTGCGCAACAGCTTCAAAGGCAAGGCGGAAATCATGCAAATGTTCCTCGCGAATGCTCAAGCCTGCCGCCATCGCGTGGCCACCGAATTTCAGAATCAAGTGAGGCT
>JBARBA010000141.1:0-3700 GCA_049792555.1 Anaerolineales bacterium | reverse complement strand
CGGGCAGCCCCCCAGATGTGGGGGAATACCACGCTAATTCTCAGAGAGCCTTTTCTTTACGGCCATTGGCAGGTGAAAAGAATGGTAAGAAGCCACATTTTGCCTTTTGTTGTTGGTAAAACAGCATTCAAAAAACAAATTACCCGGTGATGCGAAAAAGGGTAGTGGTAAAAACCAAAGTGATATGCTGAATTTAGCGGCATATAATCTCAAATTATCACTTTCGATTTAACCACTACCCGAAAAAGAACGGCGAACCAATCAGTTCGCCGTTCCTGAAATCATCAACCGTGTCTCTGCATGAACCTTTCCAGCCTGAACAGGGCTTCCTCGATCTGCTCGTAGGCAGTGGCATAGCAGCAGCGCACAAAGCCCTCGCCGCCGGGGCCAAAGGCCCTGCCCGGCACAACGGCCACGTGTTCCTCTAGCAAAAGCGCATCGGCAAAGGTCTCGTCATCCATGCCGGATGCGGCTACCTTCGGGAAAGCGTAAAACGCCCCACGCGGCTCGAAAGTGGACAGCCCGAGGCGGTTCATCCCGGAGACGATCAATTTGCGGCGACGGTCATACTCGTCCACCATTATCTTGATGTGCGGCTCGCCTTGCAAAATGGCCTGGATGGCGGCGTCCTGGGCGGTGGTGGGCGCGGACATGATCGTATACTGGTGGACTCGCAACATGCCTTGAATAAGCTCAGCCGGCCCGGCAGCGTATCCGATGCGCCAACCGGTCATGGCATAAGTTTTGGAAAACCCGGAGACCAGGATGGAGCGGCGCTTAATGTCCTCGCTCAACGCCGGGTAACAGACGTGCTGGAAACCAAACACCAGCCGCTCGTAGATTTCGTCGCTTAATACCAATATATCGTTTTCTTCGGCGATTTTGGCAACTTCAAGCAACACTTCACGTTCAGCCACAGCCCCGGTGGGGTTGCACGGGTAACCGATGAAGATTAGTTTTGTGCGGGGGGTAATCGCGGCGCGTATCTCGTCGGGGTCGAGTTGGAAGTCGTTTTCGAAACGGCTTGGGATTTCAACCGTTACGCCGCCAGCCAAAATAACCGCCGCCTGGTAAGCGCTAAAGCATGGGGTCGGGATGATGACCTCGTCGCCCGGGTCAAGCAGGGCAGTCATGGTCAGGTAGAGCGCTTCAGATGCGCCAACCGTAATCAATATCTCATCCACCGGGTCGTACTTGACGCCGTAGCGTTTGAACAGTTGGTCGGAAATAGCCTGGCGCAGTTCGAGCTTGCCGGCATTCGAGGTGTAGTGCGTTTCACCGGCCTGTAATGATTGCAGGCCGGCGTCGAGAATGGGCTTGGGGGTGGTGAAATCCGGCTCGCCAACGCCGAGCGAGATGACGTCTTTCATGGTGGCGGCGATATCGAAAAACTTGCGAATGCCCGATGGCTTCAATTCAGCCACCCGTTTAGACAAATATTGTTTATTTTCCATATTGAGTATGGCGCCTCCTTAATATAACAAAAGACAGCTTCGCCATTTGATTGGCGAACCGCCATTATAAGCAGTATTTCGAATTACGAATGGGCGGGATTTGCAGCCGAATGCTGGAGTTATCGCCGGTATTGATGGAGGCGGTTTTCTCTAACACCCTCTTGCTTTGGATGGATTCCGTATCACGCAAGCACGTAGTAAACCAATTCGAACTCATGTCCATCCTCTGCCCCGACTCGGGGAAGCGCGACTCCTTGGGAGTGCGCCGCTGGACAAAAATTTCAACGATTCTATGCTGTTGGCCCCCCCATGTCAATGCCAAGTGTCTTTCTGCCCAGGATGTTCTTAAAGTCGAGCAGAATTAAGAGCCTCGACGCGAATTTACCCTGCGGGCACAATGTCACGAATTATCACGAAAAAATTAGCGAAAATCTGCGCAATCTGCGGAGAAAGCTTTTCCACCAACCACGAAACCCCAATTCACCGCAAAACTTCAAGTTCACCCTTTCCCAAAAGCCGCTATAATTGAGTCAATGACCGCCACCTTTGCCGCCGCCACCCCCATCACCTCAGGCCAGATCCGCCCGCTCAACATCCTGCGCGACCTGCCGGCTGTGGCCGACCTGATCGAAATGTGCTTCGCCTCCACCATGGATCTGGAAGGCCGTTCCTACGTCGACCAGATGCGCCGCAATGGCCGCGACTCGAACTTCATCGGCTGGGCCTCCAAAGTGATCGACTCGGCTTCCCTGCCGCTCTCCGGCTACGTCTGGGAAGACGGCGGGCGCGTGGTCGGCAACGTCAGCTTGATCCCGTTCTTCAAGGGCGGACGCAAGATTTACCTGATCGCCAACGTCGCCACACACCCCGATTACCGTCGCCGCGGCATCGCCCGCACCCTGACCGACGCCGCCATGCGCCGCGCCCGCGAGAAACAGGCCGCCGCCATTTGGCTGCACGTCCGCGCCGACAACAACGGCGCAATCACGCTCTACCGCGACCTGGGCTTCCAGGAGCGCGCCCGGCGCACCACCTGGCAAACCGCCCCCGGCACGGCGCTGCCGGGCGACCTGCCCGTCCAACCGCGACCGGGGCGCGATTGGCCCATCCAGCGCGTCTGGCTCGAACGCGCCTACCCGGCTGCGCTGAACTGGTATAACCAGCAAAACTGGGATGTTTTCCAGCCCGGCCTGTTCCCCGGCATCTACCGCGTCATGGCTGATATCAACACCGCGCAATGGTCCGTCTATCATCGCGACGGCAGCCTGCAGGGAGTCCTGGCCTGCCTGCGCTCCTTCAGCCGCGCCGACACGCTCTGGGCTGCCTTCCCCGAACACCCCGACCTGGACGCCATCACCAACCTGCTGCTCTACGCCCGCCGAGCGCTGGCGCAGTCGCGCAACGCCGTCATGGAATATCCCACCGGGATCGCCGACGAAGCCATCAGCGCCTCGGGCTTTTCGGCGCAGCGCACCCTGGCCTGGATGGAAGCACCGGGCGCGCGTTAAACCTGCCTGTGGCCGTGCAACCGGCCCGTAGATTATCCGTAAATACAGGCAATCTACGATTGGAGGCTCCCATGAACCGTTTCATTCTACGCTGGTTGATCAACGCCGTGGCCCTGTATGCCGCGGTGGCTTTGTTAAGTGGACGTGGCATTACGCCCATAGAAGGCGCCACCTGGCTTTCGTACGCCGGGCTGGCGCTTATTTTTGGCTTTCTTAACGCCTTCCTGCGCCCGCTGCTCTACTTCCTCACCTGCCTGCTCAACATCCTGACGCTCGGCCTGTTTACGCTGATCATCAACACCTTCCTCTTCTGGCTGACGGGCGTGATTGGCGCCACCTTTCACATCGGCTTCCTGGTGGACAATTTCTGGGCGGCTTTCCTGGGCGGCTTGATTGTCAGCGTGGTCAGCATGGTCTTGACCATGATCTTGAAAGATGAAATGAAGAAGAGCAAGGATAAGTGAATAGTTTTCAGTAAACAGTTTTCAGTGATCAGTAAACAATCGAAATGGCTTGCAAAGAATGCAAGCCATTTCGACTTAAGGCTGAACACTGATCACTGAC
This sequence comes from Anaerolineales bacterium, assembly GCA_049792555.1. Taxonomy (GTDB): domain Bacteria; phylum Chloroflexota; class Anaerolineae; order Anaerolineales; family Villigracilaceae; genus UBA5195. The sequence goes on along the minus strand of JBARBA010000141.1, from coordinate 174 downwards.
TACTGAACACTGATCACTGAACACTGGTACTGTTAAAAACAAACACGGACGTGCATTTTGTGTGCGTCCGTGTCGTCTTTTATTCCAGCGAGCGTACAAGCTCGAGGAATTCGTCCCATTCTTCCTTGAAAAAGTGAACGGTGACGTTTCCAAGTTCCACATGGAAAGTGGTCT
>JBARBA010000140.1:0-12522 GCA_049792555.1 Anaerolineales bacterium | reverse complement strand
GGGGTACACAGCGGAGGGATTGGCAGGTTTTTGACATTCCATTGTTTCGCTGTGTCCCTACGGGGTTGGGGTTGGGGCAGGCGGGGTTGGTGGGAGGCTGCGCAGGTTTTTGACATTCCGTTGCGGGACACAGCGGAGGGATTGGCAGGTTTTTGACATTCCATTGTTCCGCTGTGTCCCTACGGGGTTGGGGTTGGGGCAGGGGGAGCGGGAGGATGCGCAGGTTTTTGACATTCCATCGTTCCGCTGTGTCCCTACGGGGTTGGGGTTGGGGCAGGCGGGGTTGGGATGATGCGCATTAATGTGCTCCCGTCGCCCAATGGTTCCCATTGTTTGCTGAAAATTTCTTTTCGGGAGACCAGATTGGCTGCCAGGTAGGCCAGCAGGTGGTGCGGGCTGCGAGCGTTCGATTGCGGGGTTAGGGCGCGTTGAAAGATGGAGCCGTAGCTGTTGAAGTCGCGCCGCAAACGGAAGCAGCCCTCGGTCAACTCGTTGGCGCTCATGTTTTGGGGGGTAAAGATGGCCTGTCCGTAGCGGTAGTCGTCGTCGAGCCACCAGCTTGGGTACAGCAAACGCCCCTCAGCTTGGAGACGTTGATATAACGGCGTCCCCGGCGTGGGGATGAGCGGGTTGAATTGGGCCAGCGCCAGCCTGGAGCGCATGGCAAAGTCCAGGGTGCGGTCGAAAGCTGTGGGGGCGTCGCCGTCATATCCAAAAACAAAGGAGCCGCATACCATGATGCCGTGTTCGTAGAACTGCCGGACGGCTTCCGCGAAATCGCCTTGTTTGAGATTCCATTTTTTGCGCATTTGCGCCAGGTTGGCTTCGTTGAGCGATTCGAAGCCAATGAAGACGGCGATGCAGCCGCTACGGGCCATCAGGTCAAGCAGGCGGCTGTTTTGGGCCAGGTCGACGCTGGTTTGGCAGATCCAGTGGGCTTTGAGCGGCAGGAGCGCGCGGAAGAGTTCTTCGGCCTGACTCTCGTTGACGAACAGGTTGTCATCGACGAACAGCAGGTAACTCCGGCGGATTCCGTCGATTTCGGCGATCACATCGTCCAGGCAGCGCTGGTGGAGCGTGGAGCCGTAAACGGCGTGGACGGAGCAGAAGTCGCAGGCGAAGCGGCAGCCGCGCCCGAACTGCACCAGCCGCAGGGTCTTGTAGCGGTTTTTGGGGAAAATGCTGCGGTCAGGGCGCAGGCCTTGCAGCGCAGGCGGCGCGGCAGACCGGTAGCGCGGTTTCAATTGGCCGGCGCGGGCGTCGCGCACGATTTCGGCCCAGACGTTTTCGGCGTCGCCGATGACGACCGAGTCGGCGTAGCGCTGGGCTTCGTCGGGAACCAGCGTGGGGTGGAAGCCGCCCACCACCACCGGAACGCCGCGTTGACGGTACTTTGCGGCAATTTGGTAGGCGCGCTTGGCGGTGAAGGTCTCGATGGTTATGGCAACCAGGTCGGTGGGTTCGTCGAAAGGGATGGGTTCAAGCCGGTCGTCGTAGACGGCCAGTTCGACGTCAGGCGGGGTCAGGCGGGCGAGAACGGCAAAGACCAGCGGCTCCAGGGCGTCGGTTGAGCGCTTGTGGGTCAGGTGCGGGCGGATGAAGGTGATTTTCATGTCGTTAATAGTCTTTATTCAACAGCGGGGCCGCTGTGACGAGGGTCAGCAGCGCCAACCCCAGCGGGAACAGCCACCAAAGCGCGTTCAGGTTCCCCTGGCGGACGATGGTCTCGTATCCCAGGACTGCCATGCCCGTATATACTACGCCAATCAACGCAAAACAAAGCGGCGCATATTGAGTCACGATAACTTCCGGCTCCGCGCCGCGCTTCCAGGCTTTGTTATAGACTTCCATCATGCCTTGCCGAATGGCGATCAGGTCATGCCACCAGCCGGCAAACCCGATTATGCCGGTGACGCACGCGATGTTTGCCACGATGGCCCACACGTTGCCTCCCTGGGTAGGGATGAAGCCCAGGTAGAGCGCCAGCGAAAACCCCGAAGCGTAGATAAACCCGTGATGGATGAAACATTTTCCCATCACCCAACTGCCGTGAAACCCCCACATCTTCAAGATGTTCGTCCCAATGCCGGGCGCGATATAGCCAAAAAGCAGGGGCAATCCCATGACCAGGGCCGCAAAAGCGGCGCCATATTTCTGATACCACAGCCAGGCCATGATGGGGAAGCCGACTAAAGCGAAAACCTTGGTGTAGAGGAAGAGAAATATCTTTTCGGGGTTCATGTTTTTCCTTTGCATTCGATAATAATGTGCCACGCACCTTTTTATGGAAAGGGTTGCTTTCTTACCCCAGGTGCGCGGCATATTTGCTCACTTACAACACTCCCGCTTCCACGCCCACCGGGCGGTCATCCAGGCGCGCGATCAGCGGGTCGATTTTGCCCCAACCGGCCAGGTAAAGCTGGCTGGGATAATCAATGTGTGGGTAATCGCGGCGGGCTGGGGCGCAAAATGGGTGACGTTCGGCCAGGCCGAGCATGATGTAGCTGTCGCGGCGGGCGACGGCCTGGTTGTAGACCTGTCGCAGCAGCGCGGCGTAAATTTGCGGGTCGTCGTCATCGGCAGCCAGGTGGCTGGCAAAGCCAAAGCGGAAGGGTTGGCGCGGCGCTGGCAGGTGTGGCAGGCCGGTCAGGCCGGAAAGGGCGTTGATGAGCGGACGCAGCCGCCCCATCCAGCCGGTGTAGCTGTGGATGACGGTCTGCTTGACGGCGGACTGGTCCCAAAAGGCGACGCAGCCGCGAACACGCTCCCCGTCGACGGCCAACCAAAAATCGGCGGGATGCAACCCCGGGGTGTGCTGCGGCTGACAGAGTGTGCCGCTCGTCCAGCGCGGTGCAAGCTGGTAGCGGCGTCCGTGGCGTTCGAGGCAATCCAAAAGCTGGGGCATGCGCTCTACCGATCCCCGTTCCAGGCGCAGGTTCCCCGGCAGGGGCAAGTCGCGGCGCGGGCGGCGCGTGTACAAAGCCAGAGTGTGGTAGCGCGCAAATTCGCGCAACACCGGTGCGTGAGGGAATTTGGCAGTCAAAAAACGCCTGGCAGGCGCATTGTCTTCAATGATGCTGATCAGGTACAGGGGCGCGCGTCCATCCTGGTGAAGTTCTTCCAGCAGTTGGCCGGTGCGCGCAATGGCGCGCGGCAGGGCGCGGGAGCCAGGCGCGATGCGTAACTGGCTGATGTAGCCGAGCGGCCCGACTTCGCCGTTGAGATAGACTTCGCGGACGGCGCGCGACATCATGGCGATGATCTCGCCGCTGGTCGTATCGCGCAGGAGTATCGTCTGGTGCAGGTCGCCTTCGATGGGCGCGGCCAGGAAGAAGTTCGGCTCGCGCTCGAACGTGACCTGGATGCGCCCCGGGAACGGGTTTTCGCGCAGCAGGCGGCGCAGGTCGGGGTCATCGGCGGGGGTGGCGAGACGGTATTCGAGGGGCATGGGTAGGGGTTTATCCGCAGATTTCGCACGCGTGCTTGCGGACGGTGCAGGCAGATGACGCAGATAAAATTTTTAAAAAATCTGTGAAAATCTGTGAAATCTGCGGATGAAAAGGGTTTAGCTCACATGCGGCGGATTCTCCCGGACTTTGAGCAGCGCGCCGCGCCAGTTTTCGTCGCCGAGGGGGTAATCGTCGCGCTGACGAACTTCGCCGCGGAACATGGCGTTGATCGGGTAGTATTGGAACCACATGAGCGGATCGGCGCGGTTGACCGGGTCGAGGCCGCGCCGCCAGATGTTGCCCAGGCTGTAGAAGCGGGCGCGCGCGTCCACGCAGCCGCGCTGGACTTGTTCGGGGGTCATGTGGGCCGGCTGGAAGGGAAGCTGGTTGTAGCGGTAGCGCTCGTCCAACCACCAGGCGTCGTAGAGCAGGCGGCCCTGCTGCTGGAGCGATTGGTACAACGGCGTGCCGGGGAAAGGCGTCAGGTGGTTGAAGGCGGCGATGTAAAACTTGTGGCGCAGGGCAAAGTCCACCGTCGCGTCGAAGCTATCGGGGGTGTCTTCGTCGTAGCCGAAGACGAAGGTGATGTAGAGCTTGATCTTGTGGCGGCGCAGGTTGGCGAGCGCCCCTTCGAAGCCGCTTTTCATCAGGTTCAAGCTTTTGTTCATCTTTTTGAGATTTTCGGCGTTGAGCGACTCGAAACCGATCAGCACCGCCTGGCAGCCGCTCTCGTTCATCAGCGACAGAAGCTCGTCGTCGAAGGCGGCGTTCAGGCTGACCTGGCTGACCCAGCGCAGCTTGAGCGGGATCAGCGCGCGGAAAAATTCCTTCGCGGCGGGGATGTCGGCGGTCAGGTTGTCGTCCACGAAGAAGATCAGCGGACGGTGGCGCATGGTTTCCAGTTCGGCCAGGATGTCGGCGGTGGGGCGGCGGGTCTGCGAGTGGTGGAAGACCGTTTGGACGGCGCAGAAATCGCACTGGAAGTTGCACCCGCGCCCAGCTTCGATCAGGCCGATGGGCAGGTAGCGCTTCCCGGCATAGATCGAGCGCTCGACGCGCAAATTGCCCAGCGTCGGGCGGCCCTCGGCGCGGTAATACGTCTTCAGCGCGCCGCGTTCGGCGTCGGCCAGCACCGTTTCCCACAGCGTTTCGGCTTCGCCGATCACCACCGCGTCGGCGTATTGGGCGGCTTCTTCGGGACAGAGCGTGGCGTGGAACCCGCCCATCACCACCGGCACACCACGGCGGCGGTACTCGCTGGCGATCTGGTAGGCGCGTTTGGCGGTATAGGTCTCCACGCTGATGGCGACCAGGTCGGTGGGCCGGTCGTATGGGATGAGTTCCATGCGGTCGTCGTAGAAGGAGATGTCTACGCCTTTGGGCGTCAGCCCGGCGATGGCAGCGGCGGGCAGCGGCTCCATTTGCCAGGTGCGGATATACGATTGTCCGGCGCGGTGGCCGATGCAGGGGTGGACGAGGGTGAGGCGCATTTTTGATTTTGGATTGGGTGATTTGACAAAGGATGGTCACGGCGGGGGAATTGCAGGTTGTTTTGCCCGGCGAAATCCGCCGTGACCCGACGATCAAACAGGATTCATCATCGTATCGCAATTGTAAAAATCCTTGAGATGGTGGGCGTAGAAGCGGTAGCCGATGTTTGTCACCCACCAGACCGGAACCTGAATGCGTGAACCGATAAAACGTTTGGCCATCGCCGAAAGCGAGTAGGTATATTTCCAGGCTTGTTCGTGACCTTCGTAAAGCTGTTCCACCGTCATCTGCTTGGGCTGGAAGACGACGTGCTGGGCGTCGTAGAACTCCAAGTTCTTGGTCAGGATGCGCCCTTCGCTTTCCAGCCGGGTGTAGAGCGCGGTGTTGGGGAAGGGCGTGACGATGGCGTAACGCGGCAGGTCGATGTTGGCTTCGACGGCAAACTTGGCGGTTTGCATGAAAACGTCGGGGGTGTCGTTATCCAGGCCGAAGGTGAAACAGGCCATCAGGGTGATGCCGTGCTGGTGCAATTCGTCCACGATGGCGCGGTATTCGCCGGGGGTGTTGAAGCCCTTTTTCATCTGGCGCTGGTTCTCGCTGCGGATCGATTCGAAGCCCATCAGCAGCCCGGAGCAGCCGCTGCGGGCTGCCAGACGCAGCAGTTCCTTGTCGTGGTTGAGCAGGGTGGTGGTCAGGCCGAACCAACTGACCTTGAGCGGGATCATGGCTTCGAACAGGCGCGCGGCGTATTCGGTGTCCGAAATCAGGTTCAAGTCCACGAACATGATGCGTTTATCCCAGTGTTGACGAATGTCGGCGACCACATCCTCGACCGGCTTGAAAAAGGGTTTTTGCCCCCAGGCCACGGGCGCGACGCAGAACTCACAATAATGGATGCAGGAGCGCGTGGCCTCGAAGACGTGCGTGGTCAGGTAGTGCTGCTTTTTCATCATCTCCCGCTTTGGGAAGGGACGGTTTGCCAGGCTGATGTTGGGGTCCATCACGTAGCGCGGCTGCATCTGCCCGGCGACGAAGTCGCGCAAAAGCTGCGGCCAGGTGTCTTCGGCGTAGCCCAGCACAATCGCATCGGCGTGGGACTGGGCTTCATCAGGAATGAGCGTGATGTGCGGCCCGCCCATCACCACCGGGATACCGCGCTTGCGCAGGATGCCGCTGAGTTCATAGGCGCGGACGGCGTTGCCGGTGATGACGGTAATCCCGACCAGGTCGGCGTCCAGGCGCTGCGGGGCCACTTCTTCGATGCCCTCGTCAAGGATGGTCACTTCGGCTTTTAGTTCGGGCGGCACCAGCGCGGCCAGCGTGGTCAACGTCAGCGGGGCGTAGCGCAGATTCTTTTTGAAGATGCCGCCGCGGTGGCGGTAGAGCGGGCCTTTGGGGGAGAGCAGGGTGATTTTCATGAATTTTCCTTTCATGTTTTCTTCGCGGTTGTCTGCTGGGCTTTTTTCTTTAGCAGCAAAAACCCCAAAGGAGCTATGGCGCAAAGAAGCCGGCCTGTTTGTTCGTCCAACAGCAAACCAACCAAATCAGGCAAAGGATCAGGGAGTTTCTGTGTGGTATCCAGGGATGAGATACGAGTCATGCCAAATACCCGAATTTTTCCGTCAGCAGACAAAACCGGGGCGCGTTGGGTACCTGCGTAATTGGAATTTATGTTTGTATAGCGCTCCAACAATTCAGCATTCCCCTTCCAGAGCGGGTTGAAAGCAGTGATGGCAAAAGAATCGCCTGTTACCCAGGAATGCCCCTGTGCATCCACAACCAGTTCGTCATACCACCCCCCATTTTCTCTTGAGCCAGGGAACGGTAAACGTGTTAGAGAAAATTCACCTGTCGGAGCAATTTTCTCAACCAACCAGTCGTCCTGTTTTTTGCTCTCCAGCAAAAACCATAGCGAAGCATTGGCGTCCAGGAAAAAATCCTGAACTTTATAAAATTCCTGCCCAGAGAAGGCATACACTTGCTGTCTCCATTGATCTTCCGGGGTAAACAAGTACAGGCGAGCATCCGTCTCATTGCTTGCCAACAGCATCAAATCACCGTTCAATGCCCGGCGGATGTGGATGGGAGACAAATTCAACTGGATTGCAGTTTCGGGCATTCGAATTTCTTCCCACTTCCCCGAAAGCGCATCCACCGCTACAAAGTGGGCCTGGTTAATAGCCCAACCGCGCGTACCAGAGACGATGATTTCTGTCGGCCAAGCCAGGTTAATGCCCGGTTTGTACGGAATCCACTTCCAGTGGTTATTGGCATCCTGCCAAATGCCGTTGTCCAGCCATAAAAACAGGGTGCCATTTTCATCTGCGCTGACCTGTTCTGGGTAGAAATTGTCCCCCGAATAATTGATATCCCAGGTCTGCTCGATCTTATTGGTATAGTGATAGACTTGATAAGAGTTTGTCTTTCGAAGAGTAAAAAACCAGCTTCCCGAATTGTCATCGACAGAGTGCGTTTGGATGTATTGACCTTGAGGCAAACGAAACTCAACGGTCCATGCGTTGGTAAACCAACTGCGGTAAGGGAAGTTGAAAACAAAAGCAGCCTGCACCAAGATTACGAACACGAGCAATAAAAGCCCGATAATCGATTGATCTACAAGGGTTTGGGACGTTTTCAGAATCGTAAAAAATGAAAAAAGCACAATCAGTATCCCCAACAATATGAAAACACCTACGCATCCCATAAAACACAGCATTGCAATATCCCAAACCCCTGCAGGCGGCCAATAACTATTGACGCTCATCGCTATCAACGCCAAGCACAACAGCAAGTATATCAAATAGACAATCGATCCAAAAATGTTTTGGAAAGTTTTCATGATTTTGAACTTCGACCTAATTACGCCCAGCACATAAGGATATAAAGTATTCTAGCACGCTCCATAAGATTGGCGCGGCATTTTTTGTCATTAGTTTGGGACAAAAGGGGGTGGACGACTCCTGGCATTTTACTCCCCATCAGTTTACGCAAAAACCGTTCCACCCGAAACAAGGTTTTCCCCTGAATAGAAATAGGGGTTTTCCTCAGTTAACCAATCCCGCTCCGAAGGTACAATTGAGTCAAAGCAATCCCAACCCGAAAGGATCGTCCATGCCCCTATCCCTCACCAGCGCCGCCATCCCCTGCGCCGACCTGACCCAGGCCGACGTCCAGGCCATGTTCCGCATTTTCAGCGAAAGCTTCGACGGCGCGACGCCCGACACCTTCGCGCGCGACCTGCGCAGCAAAAACTGGGCCATCCTGCTGCGCGACGGCGCGAGCGGCGAACTCGAAGGCTTTTCCATGCTCGCCTTGTATGAAACCGGCTTCCAGGGCAAATCGTTAAGCGTGGTCTACTCCGGCGACACCATCATCCGCCCGGCATATTGGGGCACGCCTGAGTTGCCGCGCAGTTGGATCAAAACCGTCATCGAAAAATCGGCAGCCATGCCCCAGCCGCTCTACTGGCTGTTGATTTCGTCCGGCTACAAGACCTACCGCTTCCTGACGGTTTTCTACAAAGAATTTTACCCGCGCTGCGAGAGGCCCACCCCGCCGGAAATGCAGGCGCTCATGGATCACCTGGCAACGGAGCGCTTCGGCGCAGAATACCACCCCGAATTGGGCGTCGTGCGCTTCGCCGAGGGCGCAACGCCCTTGCGCGGCGGCGTGGCCGAAGTCACCGATGAACGCCTGCGCGACCCGCACGTCGCCTTTTACATCGCGCGCAACCCCGGCCACGTCCACGGCGACGAACTCGTCTGCCTGACGCGCGTCCACCCCGATAACTTCACCGCCGCAGGCAGGCGCGTCTTTCGATGAGGCCAAAGAGCTTTTCACCACAAAGCCACGAAGGCACGAAGTTTTCAAAAATCTTTTTCTCTTGGTGACTTAGTGGCTTCGTGGTTAAAGGTTTTAGATTTTGTCCGGTAGCATCCCCCGCACATGGTGAAAGCGCGCCTTGCCAATGCGCTCTGGGTGGCATCCTGCTTCCCTGAATGGCAGCATTTTACCCGCGCCGCAGAAAACGTCGCCGAAGCACAGGCGCGGCTGCTGGCCGGTTATTTACGCGCCAACGCCCGCGCGGAATATGGGGAAAAACACGGCTTTGCAGCCATCGCAACCCCCGATCAATACCAGGCCAGGGTTCCCCTCACCGGCTACGACGATTACGTTGCATCCATCGAGCGTATCGGCGCAGGCGCGCCCTCGGTGCTCGCCGCCGACCCCGTGCGCATGTTCGAGCTTTCCAGCGGCTCCACTGCCGCCTGCAAGCTGATCCCCTACACGGCGCGGCTCAAAGCCGAATTCCAGCGCGGCATCGCCCCCTGGATCTTCGATCTCTACAGCCGCTGCCCGCAAATCCAGGGCGGCCCGGCCTACTGGTCGGTCACGCCGCTCACCGGCGGCAAACGCTTCACGCCCGGCGGCCTGCCCATCGGCTTCGAATCCGACAGCGCCTACCTCGGCCCGCTCGGCCAATGGTTGGTGAACAGCCTGATGGCCGTGCCCGACGTCGTCAAAACCCTCGCCAGCGTCAACGATTTCCGTTACGCCACGCTTTTTCACCTGTTGCGCCAGCCGGAGTTGCGTCTTATCTCCGTTTGGAACCCGACGTTCCTGACCCTGCTGCTCTCCCCGTTGGCGGATTGGTGGGATTCGCTCTGCGACGACATTCAACGTGGAACCCTGACCTTGCCTGACTCTCCAGCCGACTTCCGCTTCGCGCCCGCACCGCGGCTGGCCCGCCGTTTAAAAGGCATCGACCCGGCTGATAGCGCCGCCCTTTGGCCGCGCCTGGCCCTGCTCAGTTGCTGGGCTGACGGCCCTTCCGCGCCGTATGCCCGTCAGCTTGCCGAAAAATTCCCAGGGGTCAGAATCCAGGGCAAAGGACTGCTCGCCACCGAAGCCTTTGTCTCGCTCCCGCTGGTTGGCGTGGAGGGCGGCGTGCTGGCGGTCAACGCCCACTTTTTCGAATTCATTGACGAGGCAGGCGAAGTCCGCCTGGCGCACCAACTGCAAAAGGGCCAGACTTACGCCGTCGTCGTCACCACCGGCGGCGGCTTTTACCGTTACCAACTGCACGACCTGGTCGAAGTGCTGGGCTTCTGGAAACAACTCCCGCGCCTGCGTTTCGTCGGCAAAACCGACCGCATCTCCGACTGGTTTGGGGAAAAGCTGGAAGAATGTTTTGTGGCCAATGCGCTCGAACAGGTTTTTGCCGCGCAACGGCTGACCCCCATCTTTGCCATGCTGGCCCCCGACGAAACCCCCGGTGGTTTTCGCTACGTGCTCTATCTCGAAAGCCAGTCGCCCGTTGACGCCGTCGCCCTCGATCTGGCCTTGCGCGCCAACTTCCACTACGATTACTGTCGCAAACTGGGCCAACTTCAAGCCGCCGAAGTCATCCCGGTCACGCGCGGCGCGGAAAGCTACCTGCGCGCCTGCCAACTGCGCGGCCAAAAACTGGGCAACATCAAACCCGCTGTCTTGCAGAAGACGACGGGCTGGGGCGGGTATTTTGACAACCCGGCATCGTCCTAAGCGGCATGGGCATTGTCCACAAAACTGTTCCGCGGGCGGCGTAGAGCGCTTCGCGCCCGTCGGCGGCCTATTCTACACCGTGTATACTTGCCTGAACTCCAACAATTCGAGGAACCGATGCCAAGACCAATCCGCCGCGCTGACCGCGCCCTGACCGACGAGCAAGCCATTGAAATTTTGCAAAAGGGCGAGTATGGCATTCTCTCGACCGTTTCGCCGGATGGGCAGCCTTATGGCGCGCCCGTCAGTTTTGCGATGGCCGATCATGCGCTCTATTTCCATTGCGCCGTGGCAGGGCACAAGCTGGATAACCTGGCGTCCAACCCGCTCGTTTCGTTTTGCGTGGTGGGCGCAACGGAAATCTTGCCCGATAAATTTGCGACGCGCTACGAAAGCGCGATTGTCTTTGGCAAAGCCCGCGAGTTGACCGGCGACGAAAAGCGATTGGGCCTGGCTGAACTGCTGAAAAAATATTCGCCTGATTTCATTGAAAAGGGCGAGCGCTACATCGACGGTGACATTGCGAAAACCAGGGTGTTCAAGATCGAGATCGAGACGCTCAGTGGGAAAGCGCGACGGTAGATATGGATTTAATGGGGGTGGATGGTGTATGAAAAATCCACCTGACCATTCTGCTGACCGGTTTTCTCGTCTTGCGGCAAATACGAGCGGACGTATTCCACCGTGACGCCGTCGGGCGAAACGCTGACGCGCACGTATCCGCTGCTGGGGAATCGACGGCCGCTTCCGTAGGCGCTGGCGTTTTCCCAACTGTAATTGGGGTTGGCGGGTTCGGGCAATGTTTGGTAAACGACGCCGCCGAGTCTCTGGTAGGCAAAGATGTGGTCGTGCCCCTGGAAGAAGATGGTGACGTGGTTGTCGACCATGAGTTGCTGGATGGTCTTGTCCCAGCCGGGGCGGTGCGCGGCGAGGTTGGCGGAGTCGCCCCATTCGAAGGTATTGGCAAGTTCGATGCCGCCGCGCCCGGTGCCGAGCACGTGATGGGCAAAGACGAATTTGTATTTGGCGTTGCTGGTTTCGAGCGTTTGTTCGAACCAGTGATACTGCGCGTCGCCCAGTGTGACATCCCAAAGATCGCGGTCGACGTTGAGTGGGTCGTCAACGGTTTGCGGGGAATGCCAGTAGGGGTCGATGACCACGAACAGCGCGTCGCCCCAGGTGAAGGCGTAATAATCGCGCAGCAGGCCAATGTGCTCGACCGGCTCGGCGTCGCCGCTGTAAAAGGCGTCGGGCGCAGGTTGGGGGTAATACGTGTTGCGGGCGGTCTGCGCCCAGACGGCGACGTTGTCGGCGGTGCCGTCCAGGTTTGCCATCGAGGCCTGCTCGTGGTTGCCGTTGACCAGGAAGAGCGGCGCGCCCACCAACCCCAGCCATCGGCGTTGGTTGACGTAAAGCGCCCGCACCGTTTCGGGGTTGACGGTTTTTAGCGTGTCCACGCTGAAATCGTCGCCGATGGTCATGTAAAAATCGGGCCGGTCGGCGGCGGCGCTCAGTAGCGTGCGCGTGTACAGGTCCGCGTCGAACTGCTTGCGGACGCGCTCCGGGTGCGAGTCGCCCTGGATGGCGAAGGTAAAGGCGTTGCCGGGCGCGCGCCAGGTGACGAAGGTGCGCTCGATCCCTGGCTTGCCGTTGCCCCGTGCAGAACCCGGGGCTACCTCGTAATTGATGCGGTAGTAATAGCGCGTGTTCGGTTGCAAGCCGTCGATCAACGTTTCAAGCGGCGCGTCTGCAACGGCGCTCTGCGGCGCGGTCTGGGAGGTGTATACGCCCGGCGCGACGCCATATTCGTAATAGATGACCGCCGCGTTGGCAGACAGGAAGCTGACGGTGATGGATGTGTCGGTTGGACGCCCAAGTATTTCTGTGGTGTTGAACAAGAAATCCGTCGGCGTGGGTATGCTTGTGAGGGTGGGCGCAGGCGTGTTTGTTGGGAGTGGCGCGCCGGTGGGTGTGTCTGTGGGAATGAATGCGCGGGTGGGAGTAAGCGTCTCTGTCGGCGTTTTAATGCGCATAGGGT
>JBARBA010000139.1:0-13478 GCA_049792555.1 Anaerolineales bacterium | reverse complement strand
ATATTTGGCGAAAGTTGATCGGCGGAATTGGAATTTTTAATGAAAAGCGTCTTGCAACATAAAAGAGCGCGGACAAAAAATCCGCGCTCTTTTGCTTGCCACACTTGTCCGGGCTAAAAGGATGACGACACTAAAATGGTCTGTTCAAGACGGTTACAAACGCTGAAAAAGCGCTGCTCCACTTCGCGCGCGATGTTCAATCCGGGATTGGCGCGCAAATCGTTCCACATTTGCTCAATGACTGTCGCCAGACGCGTTTCCACCGCGCTCCAACGATATCCACTATGGAAACTGCGCCCATTTTGCAGGCTTTTCTGAATGGCCGGATAAAAGGGAATGGCGGCCAAAGGAGCCTGCTCAAGCAAATCCAGGCGGGCGGGCGTGTAGTAGGGATTGCGTTGTTGATTCAATAGCTGCCAGGCTTCCGGGCTGGTTAAGTATTGGATCAGCTTCAGCGCATCCTGGTAATCTGAAGAATGCCGCCAGATCGTCAACGCGGAGCCTCCGATGTAGGGGACCCGCATGAGCATGGCCAACCCGATGTTGTCTACGGCATCTGCGGCTACATAGGACCTGTTCTTAACCACTTCGAGGTAAGCACGTTCTTCCAGGATGGCAACCGCTGTTTTGCCCGTAAAAAAATCCTCATACACTTGATTCTCTGCCAGGGCGTGCGTCCCAGGCGAGAGGAATTCATTCAGACCAAAATAAGCCTGCATTCCGGCGAGGCTTTCGGGTTCCATTAGCATCATGCGGCGGCCGTCATCGCTGCGCAGATCGCCGCCAGCGCTCCATACCCAGCAAGCCATGTCATGAATGAGGATGGTGTTTGTGTGGGAGGTCGTCAACCCCAATGGGGCGGGGTGACCGGCAGCGTTGAGGCGTCTCAGCGTCTCGTAAAACTGATTGGAATCTGCAAAGGCTGTCGTCTCATCCACCCCCGCTTTTTGCAACCAATCCCGACGGTAAAGCACCACACGCAAATCCAACGTCCACGGGATGGCAAGCATGGGGTTGTTTGGAGTTTGATGCGCCTGGCAGGCATGCCAGAGCGCTGGCGGGAAAAGACGTTCACCCCCCAAAAGCGCCGTTTCTCCCGTGGTAAGCGGGCGCAGCACATCCATGGAATGGAGACCGCCCAACCAAGTGGTGCCGATTTCTGAGACATCAGGGCCGTGAGAATTTAAACCAAACCGCACCAACTGGTTCCAGGAATCGGACCAATCCATGTGCAGGGGGTTGACTTTGACCTGATGGCGCGCTGTAAAAACGTCGAAAAAGCCTTCCCCCATTCCCGGCGAGGCTGTGGTGTCAAACATGGTCGAAAATTCAATCTCTTTCATAATTACCTCAACGAAGAGCGATTATAGCATCGGGTCGATGTGTCAGCAATGTTTGGAAAACTTGACGAAATTGTAATCGTTTGGCGCAAGTTAACAGCTTGCACCCGGAAGGCGCTTGCAACACAAAAGAGCGCGGACAAAAAATCCGCGCTCTTTTGCTGGCCACACTTGTCCGGGCTAAAAGGATGACGACACTAAAATGGTTTGCTCAAGACGGTTACAAAGGCTGGAAAAACGCTGTTCCACTTCGCGCGCGATGTTCAATTCGGGGTTGGCGCGTAAATCGGTCCATAACTGGTCGATGACTGTTGATAAACGCATTTCCACTGCGCTCCAGCGGTATCCGCTATGGAAACTGCGCCCATTTTGCAGGCTTTTCTGAATGGCCGGATAAAAAGCTATGGTCGCCAAAGGGGCTTGCTCAAGGGCGTCCAAGCGCGCCGGTGTGTAGCACACGTTTTGGGTGTTCAATGACTGCCAGGCTTCCGGGCTGGTCAGGTATTGGATCAACTTTAGCGCATCCTGGTAATCTGAAGAATGCCGCCAGATCGTCAATGCGGAGCCTCCAATATAGGGGACCCGCATGAGCATGGCCAACCCGATGTTGTCTACGGCATCTGCGGCTACATAGGACCTGTTCCTGACCACTTCAATATAAGCGCGTTCTCCCAGGATGGCAACGGCTGTTTTGCCTGCAAAAAAAGCCTCGTACACTTGAAATTCCGTCAGAGCTTGCATTGCGGGTGGAAGAAATTCGTTCAGGCCAAAGTAAGCTTGCATCCCGGCGCGACTTTCGGGGTTCAACAGCATCATACTGCTGCCATCCTCGCTACGAAGATCGCCGCCAGCGCTCCATACCCAGCAAGCCATATCATGAAGAAGGCGTGTGTGTGTGTTGGCTGTTGTGATACCTAATGGAGATGGATGACCGGCAGCTTTGAGCCGTCTCAGCGTTTCGCTAAATTGGTCGGAATCTGTAAAAGCAGTAGCCTCATCCACCCCTGCTTTTTGCAGCCAATCCCGACGGTAGAGCACCACGCGCAGGTCCAGCGTCCACGGGACAGCCAGCATGAGATGATTCGAAGTTTGATGCACCTGGCATGCATGCCAGACCGCCGGCGGGAAGAGACGTTCACCTCCCAAAAGCGCCGTTTCTCCCGTAGTAAGCGGGCGCAGCACATCCATGGAATGGAGGCCGCCCAACCAGGTAGTGCCAATTTCTGAGACATCTGGGCCGTGGGAATTTAAACCAAACCGCACCAACTGGTTCCAGGAATCGGACCAATCCATATGGAGAGTTTTGACTTTGATCTGGTGGCGCGTTGTAAAGGCGTCGAAAAAATCCCCCCCCATTCCCGGCGAGGCTGTGGTATCAAACATTGTTGAAAGTTCAATCTCTTTCACGATTGCCTCTAATGAAAACAATTATAGCATTTAATCGAGCAGGGAGAGGCGGCCAACCACTGCCGCTCATGCCGGGTACACCCAAAACAAAAAACGCCTGGAGTGATGGGCGTTTTTTGTTGCAATGGGTCGCGCGTTATACCTGATTGGCAGACAGATAAACCGAAAGACCCAAAAACCAACGACTAATGTATCATCTCAGTATTTTGGGGGAATTGTTGTTACAGGTGGTTTCGACACCTGCCCTTGCGGGCGGTGCAAGGGTACGGCGGCAGGACAGCACCGCCGCCTACTCAACCACCGGTTATTGAGATGATACCGACTAATCATGAAATCTTTTTTCACCGGCCTCAATACGCACAGTCAGCCGGTTTTCCCTGGGTGGGATGGGGCATGACCAACGTTCATTGTAAGCACAATAGGGGTTGTAGGCCAGGTTGAAATCCACGATCAAGCTTGGCCGCAGCACCGCTACGCCCACGCCTGTTGAAAGATCATAGGGTTCGAGGTAACGCCCTGCGCCATAGGTTTCGTCGGGAGCGGTGGCGTCCACAAAGGGCAGGAAATAACCGTGATCATCCAGATAGACTTGCAGGACAGCTTCCTGATCGTCTACATGAAAGCGCACCTGCCCGGCGCGCAAATATTCGCGCGCTTCTCCGGTGGAAGTTTGCAAAACAACGGGCTGGGGCATTGCCGCTTTTTCAAGAGGCAGTTCCAGGCGCAGGGCCGGGTCCTCGGGGTAATAGCGCAAACCCTGAAAGTCGCGTTTCTGCTCTGCCGTCAGCGGGGACTGGTGGCTGTCCCTGAAAAAATCGTCTTTCTCTTTACGGAAGTCTTCGAGTGTGCTCATTTGTTTATCCAATAGTATCATCTCAATATTTCGGGTGAATTGTTGTTACAGCTGGTTTCGACACCTGCACTCCCGAAGGACGCCGGGACAGGTGTGCGTTCGGTGCAGTGTACGGCGGCGGGAAGCATCGCCGCCTACCCTTCGACAGGCTCAGGGACCGCTCAACCACCGATTATTGAGTTGCCTTCGCCTGAGTTTTGGGACACCCAAGTGACTGTCACCTTTTTTCATCACAAGGTAAAGTAAAACGTGGCCCCTTTATTCGGTTCGGACTCTACCCAGATCTGCCCGCCGTGTTTATTAATGACGCGTTGGACAATTGCCAGACCGATGCCGGTGCCTGGGAATTCATCGACGCTGTGCAGGCGCTGGAAAGCGCCAAAGAGCTTCTCCGCGTAAGCCATGTCGAAACCGATGCCGTTATCTTTGATGTAGAAAACATTTTTGTCATCCTTAATGGTTTGCCCAACCTGGATGTGCGCATCTTTTACCTTCCCGGTGAATTTCCAGGCATTACTGAGCAGGTTTTCAAGCGCCACTCTCAGCAAACGCTCGTCTCCCGTTGTGACCAAGCCATCCTCAATGGTGACTTTTATCTGGCGGGTTGGCTCACGGCTTTGCAAGTCGCTGATCAGCGAAGCTGCCAATTCGCTCAAATTAACAGGAAACAAGCGCAGTTCTACACGGGTAACCCGCGAAAGCCGCAACAGGTCATCGATCAACTGGCCCATTTGGGTCGAAGCGTCAGAAATATGTTGAAAATACGGGGCGGCTTCAGCAGGAAAGGTCTCTTTGAAATCTTCCGCGATAATACGGGCAAACCCGTCAATCGCGCGCAAGGGCGCGCGCAAGTCGTGTGAAATCGAGTAGGAGAAGGCTTCGAGTTCTTTGTTCGTAGCTTGAAGTTCTGTCGAGCGCTGCTGGAGTTCCTCTTCCATGCGCTTTCTTTCAGTGATGTTCATTGTAGAGGCAATCACCGAAAGCACTTTACCGTCCGGGCCATACTCGGGAGCCAGCCACCAGGCCGCGTATTCGGCTCCCAACTCATACTCTGTTTTCAACGGTTGGCCCGTTTCAAAGACTTGATGAATGCTGCGCTCGGCAAAATCGACAAAGGCAGTATCTCCCATCACCTGCCGGATCGTTTTTCCGATCAGGTCTTCGGGTTTCAATACCTTATCGAAGTCGTATGTAGGGCGGTTTACATACAAATAACAACCGTCATAATCGTAGCGTGTGATCTCCAGCGGATTGTTTTCAGTCAAAGCGCGGAATTTTTCTTCACTATCCCGCAAGTCTCGTGTCCGTCGTTGGACGCGCTCTTCCAGTTCAGCATTAAGCTTGCGGATTTTTTCCTCGATGCGTTTGCGTTCTTCCAATTCAAGCTGCAGTTGGGCGTACAAACGGGCGTTTAAGATGGCGGTTGCCAATTGACCGGCCATGGTTTGGAAAATAGAAATCTCTTCTTTTCCGAACGCTGCCTTCTTGTTGGTCTGGATATTGAGCGCGCCAATCGTTTGACCTCGCGTGATAAGCGGGAGCGCAAGCTCGGAACGCGTCTCGGATAATAGCGGATTAATGACCTGGACAGAATCCTCGCCTACATCCAGGGCAATGCGCGGCTGACGGTTAAAGATACACCACCCAACCATTGACGTGTTCCCGATTTTCAGCTTATGGCCGTTTGCAAGCATCTGTTTGCCCGCTTCACCTGATGCGCCGGTCAAAATGGCCCACTCGAACTTATCGTCCACCAGAAATAAACCCGCATAGTAAATGTGACATCGCTCGCAGACCAGATCGACAACCAATTGGCCGAGCTGCGTTGGGTCCAGAATTTCGCTGGCAGCGCGCGAGACTTCTGCCGCCACTTTTAACTGTCCGCTGCGCTGCTCGAGTACGGCTGTGTAGCGCTCCAGGTTTTTGTTCGCGCCGGTCAGCTTTTCTTCTGCCGTTTTCCGTTCGGTGATATCCGTGACGGTGCCAGACATGTAACTCCGGTTTCCGCTGGCATCGGAATAGACCCGTCCCCTTTCTTCCAGCCAGTGGACCGTTTGATTTTGCCAGCTTACGCGAAATTCCACCTGGAATGTTTTCTCAGGTTCGTTGAGGCTTTCGTTGATCAGTTGAATAACTTTTTTCCGGTCCAAGGGATGGATCAGGCTGATGAAATTTTCATAAGACCCGCTGAAAGCTTTTGACGACCCGCTAAAAATGTTATAAACCTGTTCAGACCAATGGATCCTGCCAGACCGAATATCCCAGTCCCAGATGCCCATATGGGCTGCATCCAGCGCCAACCGCAGGCGCTCTTTGCTGTCCAACAGGGCATCTTCGGTCAATCTGCGTTCGGCCAATTCTTTCTGCGCATCCTGGTATAAGCGCACATTGTCCAACGCCACTCCGATTAATTCGGCAAAACGCTCCAGCAGTTCAATTTGGTCTGGCGTAAACTTCCTTCCCGCTTCGATATGCGCCAGGCTGACGACGCCGATTACCTGTTCCCTGAGTATCATCGGGATGCATGCAATTACCCGTAGCCCTGCCTGGATAAACATTGGGTTTGCAAACGCAAATGTCTGGTAATCATCCACCACGATTGTTTTGCCCGTCATCAGCGCCGTGCCGGTCACTCCCTGCCCTGCGGGAACAATTTGGTCGTGAAAGGCGGCAAAAAAACCGTGCCCAATTTTTTGCTGGATGCCATCCCCTTCCGGCAAGGTCAGGTCAATGGCGCCGTGCCTTGTTTCCAGAATTTCCTCGGTTTTTATAAGGATGGAATCCAGGAGCGCCAATGGGTCAATGCGGTTGGTGATCGAGAGGGCCGTCTCGTGGAGCGCAGTCAGGTACTCTGTCTGCCGGCGCAGCGCATTTTCTGCGCGGCGGCGTTCTTCCACTTCCAAATTTGCCTTGTGTAGCGAACTGCGGATTTGTCGGGTGGCGATACCCAGCAAGCTGGCTGTCATGATGAATACCATAACATCCAATATCCAGGTGGCGGGAGCTGTGGTAAATATTGGGTCTGGCAGGTAGGAACGATTTAATTCGATCAACAATAATAACAGCCCGGCTACTCCGCTGATGAATGTGATGATGATTGCCGATCTCCCGCGAAGGAAGATTGCCGCGATGATAATTGGAATGACAAATGCGGTGAAAATTGGGCTGCGTATGCCCCCAAAACGATAGTCGGCGAAAAATAGCTCGGTGATCGTGCCGACGCAAAACAGCAGGCAGGTCAGGCGCAGGTGGTTTCTGTAAAGCAGCAAACTGACTGCCAACAATATCGCCAGGAATATCCCGATAAAAATGTAAATATCCGCAGGGAGGTTTAAAAAGAACACGATTAATGTAAAAACGATCAGGATACAAAATTCAGTAATGAAGCTTGTCCATAGCCAGCGCTTAACCAGGTTGTGTTCGTCGTTTGGTATTGAACCAACGAAGAAATCCAGGATGTTATCAAGCATAATCATTGCGATCCTTGTTGCAGAATTTCTTAAACCAGAATGACTTACGCAAGGCATTTCTAAAGCCCGATTGTATCTTCTCAATATTTCGGGGAAGTTGTTGTTGGATGTGGTTTCGGTACGGCGGCGGGATGGCACCGCCGCCTACTCAACCTCCGGTTATTGAGATGATACGCCCGATTTGGACAATTACATAAATTTTGTGTTGGTCAAATGGATGTGGTACAAAAACCTTTAACCACTAGCCACCAAGCCATGAAGCTTTGCTCTCGTTTTCTCCGCGTTCTCTGTGCTTTGCGGTGAAAAGATGTCCTACATGTTCCTGGCTAACATACAATTACATAAATTTCCGCAAAAAATTCGCGTTGGACACTCTTCGCAAAGTGATAAAGTGCGCAAGTTCTACCATCATACATTAGAAGTCCCCAAAGAACATAAGAAATTCAGTATAAAGTTGATCGACCACAAAAAGGTTACTCAGCCATCTCAATCGATCTGTCATTGCGAGGGCGTCAGCCCGAAGCAATCTCGTCTAATCTGCAAACAATTGTTTGAATGAATACACTGGATTGCTTCGTCGCCTGGGGAGCGGCTCCTCGCAATGACAGGCTGAGTAGTAACACAAAAAGAAGGCTATTGATTGGTTCCGATAAGCCGGCGGTTTTTTTACACCAACTTGTCTAAAAGCGCCATCTGCGGGCCACCTCCATGAAGTTCAACAACGACCAAAAAGAAATCCCCGCAGGGGAATACCCGGCAGGGATGGTTGGCTCATTTACCGAATAAATATTCCATCCATAGTTCCCAGTTGCTGCTAACACCGTCGGTCGGGGCAGGCGTGGCGGATGGCTGCGGAGTCGCGCCGGGCACGGGGATGGGGACGACAACGTGATCCCCCGGCTGGGCCAATCGCGCCTGGTCGCGCGCGTATTCCTGCGCGGCAGCATCGGAGGTGGCGTATGCCACCTGGGTTTCAAGCGCATACTGGGTGAGCACCACGCCCGTTCCGATGGCCTGTTGTGTGGCCAGCCCATTTTGCAGGCGCGAAAGGCCCTCCAGGCGGGTGTTGAAATCGATAATCAAAAAGAGCAGGATGGCGATGCCCAGGAAAATGGCAATTCGCTGCGGTTTGATCTCTAGCGGACCTATTTTCATACGCTTATTTTATCACTGTAGGGAAGATGTTCCATATCTGCTCAATATCAGCAATTCTCAATGTGGACAAGTCGATCTGCAGATTTACCCTACCCCTACGGGGCACAGCGGGGCACGATGTCGCCGATTAGCGCAGATAAACCCCAAAAAATCTCCCGCAGGGACGCCGGGACAGGTGTGCGAAAATCTGCGCCATCTGTGGATAAAGGATTTCACATTGAGGATTGCCGGCTCCATATTTCGAGGGGATTGTTGTTGAAAGGTGGTTTCGATAGGTTGTTGAGCTTGTCGAAACACGGCGGCGGGACAGCACCGCCGCTTGCCCTTCCAGGAATCAAAAACCCGCATTTCTGCGGGTTTTTGTGTGCCGAAGGAGGGACTTGAACCCTCACTCCCTTGCGAGAACTAAGCCCTGAACCTAGCGCGTCTGCCAATTCCGCCACTCCGGCGTGAGCGAGTTGTATTGTATCCAATTTCACGCTTTTGTCAACCTATGGCGCAGACTGTTTTTATCATTTCAATATTTCAGGGAAATTGTTGTCGCCGGGTGGTTTCGGCACCTGCACTCCCGAAGGACACCGGGACCGGTGTGCGTTCGGTGCAGTGTACGGCGGCGGGATAGCGCCGCCGCCTACCCTTCGATCAACTCAGGGCACCGCTCAACCACCGATTATTGGAGCGCGAACGTCAGCGATTTTTGCCCGTACCCATCAACCATTCCTGAACGTCGATATGGGCTTCTTTGTCTTTCGGTTTTCGGCGCTTGTAGCTGCCGTTGGGTTGCATCTGGCGGGCGCGCAGGTTATCGCGCAGGCAGGTTTCGAGGATGTCGTCACGGATATGGCGGATGTGTTGGGCGTTTTCAATCGGGAAGACGACTTCGACGCGGTTGTTCAGGTTGCGCTGCATCAGGTCGGCGGAACCCAGGTAGATTTCCTCGCGCCCGCCATTCAGGAAGTAAAAGATGCGGCTGTGTTCCAGGTAGCGGCCCACGATGCTGGTCACGCCGATGTTTTCGCTGACGCCGTCCAGGCCGGGGCGCAGGCAGCAGATGCCGCGCACCAACAAGTCCACGCGCACGCCCGCCTGGGAGGCTTCGTAAAGCAGGGCAATGATGTCGGGGTCGGCGATGGAGTTGGCTTTGAGGATCAGGCGCGCCGCGGAGCCGGCGCGGGCGTGGGCGATTTCGCGGCGGATCAGTTCTTCGAGGCGGTTGCGCAGATTAACGGGAGCAACCAGCAGCTTGCGATATCCCTGGTTGGTGGAGTAGCCGGTCAGATAGTTGAACAGGTCGGTGGCGTCGGAGCCGATGGCTTCGTCGCAGGTGAACAGGCCGAAGTCTTCGTAGATGCGGGCCGTGTTGGGGTTGTAGTTGCCGGTGGCCAGGTGGGTGTAGCGCCGGATGCCGTCGCCTTCTTTGCGGATGACCATGGCAATTTTGCTGTGCGTTTTCAGCCCCACCAGCCCGTAGACGACATGCACGCCCACTTCTTCCAGCGTGCGCGCCCATTCGATGTTGCTCTGCTCGTCGAAACGCGCTTTCAACTCCACCAGCACGGCCACTTCTTTGCCGCGCTCGGAGGCTTCGAGCAGGGCTTCGACGACCGGCGAGTTTTGGCCCACGCGGTAGAGCGTTTGCTTGATGGCCAGCACCTGCGGGTCGCGGGCGGCGGCTTTGAGGAAATCGACCACCGGGGAGAAGGAATCGTAGGGGTGGTGGACCAGGATGTTTTCCTGGCGGATGGCGTCGAAGATGTCGCTGCATGGGGCTGACTCTTTGAAGGCCGGGGGGACGCGCGGGTGGTAGTTGGGGTATTTCAGGTCGTAGCGTTCGACCTGGTTGTAGAGCTGCCACAGGCTGCTGATGCCCAGCGGGCTGCCCAGCGCCAAAAGGTCGGTGGGATGGTTTTCGAGGTTTTCGACCAGCAGGTCGCGGATGTTTTGGGGCATGTCTTCATGGATGGCAATCTGGACGACCGAGCCGAACTTGCGCCGCCTGATGCCCTGCTGCATGGTTTCGAGCAGGTCGTCGGCTTCGAGTTCCTGGATTTCGATGTCGGCGTCGCGGATGATGCGGAAGGGATGCACCGAAACGACCTCCATCCCGGTGAAGAGGCTGGCGATGTTGGCGATGATGATCTGCTCCAGCCAGGTGAAGTAGTGGTGGTGCGGGATGGTGCCGTCTGCGCGCGCAGCGCCCGAGGAGCGTTTGAGCGGCGCGAGGCGCGGGAAGGTATCGGGGATTTTCAGGCGGGCGAACTTTTCCTGGCCCCTGTCGCGGATGACGATGGCCAGGTTCAGGCTCAGGTTGGAGATGTGCGGGAAGGGGTGGCCGGGGTCGAGCGCCAGCGGCGTCAGCACCGGGTGGATGACTTCGCGGAAGTAATTGTCTGCGGTCTCTTTCTGCGCTTTGGTCAGTTTGGCGTAATCCTGGATGTGGATGCCGGCCTCGTCGAGCGCGGGCAGCAGTTTGCGGTTGAAGCATTGCAGGGCGCTGTGGTACAGTTCAAGCGCTACTTTGCGCACGGCGGCCAGGGTTTCGGGCGGGGTCAGGCCGTCGCTGGAGAGGTCGCCGACGCGCGCGTCCACCTGGCGCAGCAGGCCCGAGACGCGCACCATGAAGAATTCGTCCATGTTCGAGCCGAAGATCGCCAGGAACTTGACGCGTTCGAGCAGGGGGTTGTTTTCGTCGAGGGCTTCTTCGAGCACGCGGCGCTGGAATTCGAGCAGGCTCAGTTCGCGGTTGACGTAGAGGGATGGCTGGCGCAGGTCGGGTTTTGGTTCGTCGGGCATGGCTTGGTCCTTGGGCGGGAAAGGCAAGGCTTTCATCCGCAGATTTCGCAGATAAACGCAGATTGAAGATCGTTGATGTTTTGAATGCAGAGGGGAATTATAAGGGGTTTTGCGGGCGATCACGCGACTTCTTTGGAAAGCGGTTAATCCAAAGCAAAGAGGGGAAAGAGGGTTGTATAATGGGCATAGTGAATTGTCAAAAGGAGAGTCCCATGCTACAACAATTCAAGATCATTGTTGAAAAACATTCTGACGGCTATGTTGCCTATCCACTTGGATTAAAAGGCGTCGTGGTTGCCGAGGGCGACACTTACGAAGAAGCCCTGGCCGATGTTACTTCGGCGATCCGGTTTCACATTGAAACTTTCGGCAAGGATGCCTTGAACCAGGAGGGAACGCCTGTGCTGGAAGCATTCATTGCCGAGGCCGGGGTAGCAATCTAATGGCGAGTTTCTCCGACGAGGAACTGCCAAAATTCGCTCCTATCCGCCTATCATCGTTAGGGGGTGAATCCGTTATGAAGTCCGTTGACCGAAAACTCAAAGTCTTCCTGTGCCACGCCACCCAGGACAAGCCCGTCGTGCGCGAACTGTACCGCCGCCTGGCCCTGGAAGGCTGGATCGACCCCTGGCTGGACGAGGAAAACCTGCTGCCCGGACAGGATTGGGAATACGAGATCGAAAAGGCGCTGGATGAATCGGACGCGATCTGTGTGTGCCTTTCGAACACCTCGGTTTCGAAGGAAGGCTACCTGCAACGCGAACTGCGCTTCGTGATCGATTGCGCGCTCGAAAAACCCGAAGGCGCAATTTATATCCTGCCGGTGCGCCTGGAAGAGTGCCAGCCGCCGCGCAAGCTGCGCACGTACCAGTTTGCCGATTATTTCCCGCCGGAGCGCCGCGATTGGGCTTATGGGCGGCTGCGCAAGAGCCTGGAACTGCGCGCCACGGCGCTGGGGATTGCGCCAGCCCCCCAACCCGCCGCCGCGCCTGTGGCCGATCAACCGGCCCCAGCCGGACCCGCCCGCCCCATTCAATGGGCAAAGCCCACAGCGCCCGCTGCCTCGCCCGACCGGCTGACCTTATCGAACGGCATGGAATTTTGCCGCATCCCGGCCGGCAGTTTCTTGATGGGCAGCGCTGCCGATGACAAGGACGCTCACGACGACGAAAAGCCACAGCATCGAGTGGAGATTCCCTACGATTACTGGCTGGCGCGTTACCCGGTCACAAACGAAGCGTACAACCATTACGCCACAGCAAGGAGAATTGCGCATCCCGTAGAAGATTGGGAAATGAAACAGAATCACCCTGTGCATTTTGTTTCATTGCATGATGCGATGGCATACTGCGAGTGGCTGAATAAGCTGCTCAAAACCGAATTGCCTGCGGGCTTGGCGCTGCGCCTGCCGAGCGAAGCCGAGTGGGAAAAAGCCGCGCGCGGGTCCGACGGGCGAGTTTTTCCTTGGGGAAATGAATTCAATCAAAACAAATGCAACGCTCTTAACACAGTGAGCGTTTTCATAGATAGCGCCACGCCAGTAAGCCAATATTCGCCACAGGGCGATTCACCCTACGGCTGCGCCGATATGAGCGGCAATGTTTGGGAGTGGACACATAGCCTATGGAAACCGTATCCATATAGGGCCAACGATGGGCGCGAAGATGAAAAGTCATCATCCCTCCGTGTGCTGCGCGGTGGTTCCTGCCTCGTCGTCAATGCCGGGGACACGCGCTGTGCCTGCCGCCTTGTTTACCACCTCGTCTTCCTGAAAGATGTCGGTTTTCGTGTGGCGCTGGCCCCGCCTTTCTCCTGAAAGGACTTGTTCCCTGATAGCAAAGACCTCGGAGTTCTCACAACCCAACCCCAAAAATGCGCGGAAGGATGTTCGCGCCGTTGTCTTATTCGATCCTTGTAAAGGATCGCCCCGCGCCTTCCATGCCGGAAACGCTTGGCAGGCAGTTCCACCAGGCCGGTAGGCTGCCGGAAACGCCCGGTAGGATGCCAGAGATGTTCGGTAGGCTGTCAGAAATGCCCTGTAAGTTGTTTGGAATGCCCGGTAGGCTGTCAGAAATGTCCGGTAAGTTGTTTGGAATTCCCGGTAGGCTGTCAGAAATGCCCGGTAAGTTGTTTGGAATGCCCGGTAGGCTGTCAGAAATGCCCGGTAAGTTGCTGCGAATGCCTGGTAGGCTGTCAGAAATGCCCGGTAAGTTGCTTGGAATGCCCGGTAGGCTGTCAGAAATGCCCGGTAGGTTACTGGAAATGCCCGGTAGGCTGCCGGAATAACCAAATCCAAAAAGACTGTTACTACCCCATCGGTTTGGCGCGCCAACTAATTTTGCAACCATCTTTTCGCGTTGGATATGGACATGCGGGGGTTCACCCAAGTCCAGCGATACAAAGAAAAAGCGATAAGGCCCTACGATCAGGATGGTTGGCATGATGATTTCCTGTAAAAAT
>JBARBA010000138.1:0-8661 GCA_049792555.1 Anaerolineales bacterium | reverse complement strand
CTTTGATACGTATGGTTTGAGAATGCCGGGGCGCAAGTGATCCTTGCGCCTGAATGGTTATTCATCGAACCAAAGAAAGGAGAAAATTATGTTTACCGGCGAAGATCAGGCAATTGCTGTTTTGGATGAGACGACGTTGGCGTATCACCGGCGTGAATCAGCCGTACACTATTTGGCGGAGCATCCCACGCAGACAGGCATTAAGCGATTGGTAAGGGCATTAAGTGACCACGAATTCGCCGTGCGTTGGGCGGCATCCGTTGCGCTCTCCCAACTCGGCCCGCCGGCTTTGCCGGAAGTGCTGCGGGCGCTCGCTGATCCCGAATTGAATACCGCCCGAATGCGGGAAGGCGCGATTCACATCTTGCACTATAGTTCAGACCTGGCATCCATCCTTATCCACAAACATCAGCACATGGAACCAAAGGTCTACCTCAAACCGGGGGTATTGGTGTCTGTAGGCGAATTAATGGCTGCCCTGAAGGGACCGGCGGCAGATGTCAGTTCGATGCATGCGGCAGGCAAATTGCTGTTGCAATTGGAAAATCTTTCAGCCGGTCATTTCCCGAAACCGCCCCGGTAATTGACCCACTTCCCGCCGGGCGGAAGCCTGGAAGACATATAGTTCTCCAGAAAAGTTTTTCCACAGATTTCGTAACTACTTTGACAATGTCAAGTTACCTCGCCAAAAAGGCGAGAATGTGGCATAAATAGCGGAATGACATACGAACCGAAGGGCAACGCTGGGGCATTCCGCTGGAGGAAGTCAAACAATCGGCGCAGCGATTGGATGATTTTCTAGGGAAGTATCATGAAAGTTTTCAGACGAAGACACATGATAAGAGTGAGCATGCGAAAGGATATGTAAGCGGGTTGCTGCGGATCGAGACGGAGCGGAATATGGCAAATATTGCGCGCAAAACCGGGATGAATCAGCAGAATACGCAGCATTTCATGAGTTATTCTCCGTGGTCTGGGCCAGGTTTGATCGGTGATGTGCAAGATGATATCAAAGAGCATACTGAATTCCAAACCGGGGCGATCCTGGTGATCGACGAGAGTGCGGAAGAAAAAGCCGGTGAATATAGTGCTGGAGCCGGGCGACAATACAATGGACGTTTGGGCAAGGTAGAGATGAGCCAAGTAGGTGTATTTGCGGCGCTGGTCACGCCGCGGGTCAACACCTGGATTGATGGAGAACTCTTTTTTCCTGCGAGTTGGTTTGAACTTTAGTTTCCGCTAACTCACCTCTTGACAGAATATATGGCTAATTCATTCAAAAATCTCGTTTTCGATCCCATATATAGGCCACTATATATGGACGAGAAATGCGTTTTTAGCAGCTTATCGCCATATTTAGTTCCGGTAATTTGTCAAGACCCCAGTTAGCGAAAAGTAAAGTTTGAAGAAGATCATGCAGAACAACGCGAGAAAGTGGGTTTTCCAAAAGATCGAACCTGCCAAACCAAGCCAGAAATCGCCTGGAAGATAGTAAAACGCTTGTTGGCGAGGGACATCCACTTTGATGCACTGGCGATGGATGACCTGTATGGGCGCAATGCGCAGTTGCGGAAACAACTGAATGATGCCGGGGTCGAATACTATGGCGATATCCCGGAAAACACAGTGATGTATCTGGACAAGCCACAGATTGTCTACCCGATCACCAAGCGAGGCCAGCCAAGTAAGCGTTACAAAGTGGTTGCGAAACATCGTTACACTGCCAGCGAGTTGCTGAAACATCCTGATTTGGAATCAGCCGACATTACCCTTCGACCCAATGAACGTGGTCTACTGCGTGCTCGCTTCAGTCGTTGCCGGGTATGGCTGGTTCACAAAGGCGAATGCCGTCAAGAATGGCTCCTGATCCGCCAGGATGCAAAACAAATCACCTACTCGCTCAGTAATGCCAGCTCTGAAACACCTCTGGAAACAATGGCGTGGCGTAAATCTCATCGCTATTTTGTGGAACGCAGCAACCAGGATGAGAAAGGCGAGCTCGGCTGGGATGAATTCCAGGCCATCAAGTATCTGGCCTGGGAACATCAATTGGCACTGACTATCTTGGCAAGCTGGTTCATCGCTGTAACTCGTCTGGATTGGATGAAACGCTTCGAACGCGATCCTGCCTTGCTCGAACAATACGAAATCGACGTCTTGCCCTTGTTATCGGTTCGTAATGTGCGAGAACTGCTCCGAGCAGCAATCCCTTTGCCTCAATTGTCCATCGAAGAAGCGATGAACTTGGTTGTTGAACATTTGACGAACCGCACTCGTTCTCGCAAATCTCGCCTACGAAAACGGCAACTCAAGCCTGCCGAAACTTGACATTGTCAAAGTAGTTATGGTTTTCGATTATTTGTTGATGATGGGCAGCAGCGCCTCGGACAGGATTTTGGTGAATACAACCGCCCCGGCCATCGTTGTGTGATAGTTGTCGTAGTACAGTTTTCTTGTCAGGCGTTTATCGTACGCAAAATCCAGCACGATGACGTTGTTTTGCGCCGCGTATGTTTTCAGCGCTTGTATGTAGTTTTTCAACGCGGCAGATTCGGATTTTTCACTGGCAGCGTTCAAGTGTTTTGTGCGCACCAGGATCAACTGGATCTTGTTTTCGCGGGCAATGCGGACCATTTCAGGCAGGAAGGATTGATCCAGTTGCCTGCTGAAATCCAGCCTGTCGGGCGTATAGAGATACGCTTCGGCGCTGGCAGCCGCATTGGTGAGCGAATTTTGGCCCAGGTTATTATCCCTAAACACGATGATATTGGCTTTGTCGGTGCATTTTGCGTTGCAGCCAAACACGGCGGGCAGGCTGTACCGAATGAAATAGTTCAGCTTGTCGCGCGCGAGCAGGCGGGAACCATAGATCGGCAGGTATTGGTCGGCCAGTTGTTCCACCGGACTCATTTGTTGGATAAAACTGCGCTGGATGAATAACGGCTCTTTGGATGTGGCAAAGCGGGAAACCAGGTTGAGATACTTGCCGTTGACGCGATAATCGGGAACTGTCAGGATGGTATCGCGGAAGGTGACGACCAGGTAACGCGGCTTGTGCGCTGCCGCCGCAATCACATTCTTGAGCATCAGGTACCAGGCCGCGGATGCCGTGCCGGGGACGCCGAACTTGTAAATTTTCCGCCCGGTCAGCGCTGCCATCTGGTCGGGGATGACGCCGTGAAATAACACCGAATCGCCGATCAGTGCAAGGTCCGCGTCACTTTTGTTTAGTTCATTTTTGTATTGCGCAACCAGGCTGGCGCCCAGCTTCGGGCCGGGCGCTTTGGGATAAGGAAGACCCCACTTGAGCGGGATATATACAGATGTGGCAATCGCCAAAAGGCACAAAATCAACAAATAACGCCGGAAGCTGCTCATAAGAAAGACCTAAAACTGGAAATAGATAAAATCTGGATTGGACGAGTTGGTATAAATAATCACCGCAATGGTAATCAGCGCAAAATAAGCCGCCAACCACCAGGAACCCGGCTTGCTGAAACGGTCGAGGAACATCTTTAATATTAAGGGGAAAGAATAGACCGCCGCCATCGCAAACATCATCAACGCGATGATGGCGTCTTGCGGTTTGGTCAGCCACGCGGCCTGGAACAAGACTTGACCGGCCCAGGCAATCGACGGGGCGCGGAACAGGAACCAGCCGAACACGATCAGGCTGAACATGACCGGCCAGGCAACCAATACCTTCAGCTTGTTGCTTTGTTGCCAGTTCACCTGAATGCCGCTCGATTGGTAAATCACGATCAGCACGCCGTAATAAATGCCCCAAAGCAGGTACGTCCAACCCGCGCCGTGCCACAGCCCGCTGACGAACATCGTTACCAGCGGCGGGACGGCCTGTACCAGCCAGACAGGCAGCGTCCGTTTTTTGAGCAGCGCCCGCCGCAGCGGGAAAAAGATATAGTCGCGCAGGAAGTTCGAGAGCGTAATGTGCCAACGGTTCCAGAAATCGGACGGGGTCAGCGCCAGGTAAGGTTTATTGAAATTCTCGGACGTTTCGAAGCCAAACAAGAGCGCAACGCCGCGCGCCATGTCGGTGTATCCCGAAAAATCGGCCAGGATTTGCAAAGTAAACCCGAGCACAGCCGCCAACACCAGCGCTTTGGACGGCGACTGCATCCCAAAAATCCGGTCTACGACCGCACTCATCGTATCGGCCACCACCACCTTCTTGAAAATCCCCATTACCAGCAGCGGCCAGGCCGCCGAAAAAAACTCCGGCTTCCAGGTGCGCGGCGACTGGATCTGCGGCAGCAGTTTTTGAATGCGCTCAATCGGCCCGGCCACGATCTGCGGGAAAAACGAAACGTACAACGAAAAATCGACGAAATTTTCCACCGGCTGGAATGCACCGCGTGAGACGTCCAGAATATAGGCCAGTTTTCGGAGCGTGTAAAAAGACAGGCCGGCCGGCAGGAGAATGCTGACCAGGAATACATCCGCATGGACGCCGACTTTCGCCAGTTGCGCAACCAGCCCTGCGTTGAAGAAGTCGTAATACTTGAAGAAGGCCAGCACCCCCAGGTTCAGGAACAGACTCAAAGCCAGCAGGGCGCGGGAGCGCGCCTTGTAGCGTGAGATGCCCAGGGCAATGAAAAAATCCGCCGTACTGGAGAGTCCCAGCAAAACGCCATACCACGGGTTCAGCCAGCCGTAAAAAATATAGCTGGCCGCCAGCAGGATGATGTTTTGCCAGGCCTGCCTGCGCGCCAGCCAGTAAAGCGCCAGGACGATCAGCAGAAAACCGACAAATGTGAGACTGGTAAAACTCATCCAGGCTCCGCAGGTAAACCGTAAGTCGGGATTAATCCCGACTTACGGGCTGTAGGCCACCCCGCAAAAGCATCGGGGCAAGACTCCGTGAAGTCACCGGGATAAGACCCCACAAAAGCATACCCTAAGGGCGCGATGTCGGGGCAGGCGGGAGATTGCTGAAAAACCATTACTTCTCTTCCTCGTCCTGCGCCAGGATCATGACCTTGAACGCTTCGGCGTATTTCAACTTCTTTTTCTTGCCGGTGGCTTTCGCCCAGGCGCGCATCTGTTTGTCCACGTCCCAATCGCCAATCTGGCTGGCGTGCTTGCGCAGCGCCGCGATTTTCAGGTCGATCGTCTCGCCGATATCCACCCAGGTATCCGGTTTTTTGCCTTGAATGTACAGCCGTTTGACGTTGTGCGGCTCAAGCCCCTCGGCCAGCAGGTCGGTGAAAATCAGCCGCGTCCCGGCCGAGGGGAAAACGGCCTCGCAGGCGGCGCGCGCAGCGGCGCGGTGGTCGGGGTGGTTGATGTACTCGGAACCGTAGAAAAAAGTTTCCGGGTCGCCGGTCACGACGGCGTCGGGTTTGCAACGGCGGATCAGGCGGGTCAGTTCGCGGCGCAGTTGCAGCGTCGGCTCCAGTTCGCCATCCGGGTAATGCAAAAAGACTGTCTCGCCGATGCCGAGCACTTCGTTGGCGGCGGTCTGCTCCGCCTCGCGCAGGGCGGCCAGCGCCGGCTTGTAATCGGCCCCGTGCGCCGGGTCGTTCGAGCCGGCGTCGCCGCTGGTAATCACCACACAGGTAATCTCACAACCGGCTTTGGCCCAGCGCGCCAGCGTGCCTGCCACCGAAAAATCCTGGTCATCGGGATGAGCCTGGATGCTCATGGCCCGCTTCGGAATGTATTCTTTTTTTGACATGCTTTCTCCTCACTGAAAATGACGCCGAAGCACTGCATCCACCCGTTGGCTGATATCCGGCTCCGGGCGGGGCGCGCGGTCGTTGACGGGCGGCGCTGCGCGGCCTGTCATGGCTGCGAAAACGGACTGGACGCCGTTGGCGACGTTTTTAGGGTCGTAACCGCCCTCCAGCACAAAGACGATCTTGCCGCCGCAGAACGTTTGGGCCAGGGCCACAAGCGCCTGCGCGAGTACGAAATAGCCCTGACTGGTCATCCCCAGCCCTGCCAGCGGATCAGACCAATGGGCGTCGAACCCGGCTGAAACGAAAATCATCTCTGGCCGGAAACTTGCGATGAAAGACGGATAGATTTTCCCGGCGACCAGCGCAAACCCCCGCTCCCCGGTATCCTCCGGCAACGGGACGTTGACAATGCGCCCGATGGCGTGCGGCGCGTCT
The DNA here is from genome assembly GCA_049792555.1 of Anaerolineales bacterium. Classification (GTDB taxonomy): domain Bacteria; phylum Chloroflexota; class Anaerolineae; order Anaerolineales; family Villigracilaceae; genus UBA5195. The sequence continues at coordinate 2,527 of JBARBA010000138.1, read as the reverse complement.
TCGAGCGCGCCAGTGCCCGGATAGATGCCCTCCTGCTGGGTGGAGAGAAAGCCGAAGCGCTCGTCTTTCCAGGCTGCGGCCTGGGTGCCGTTGCCGTGATGCACGTCGAAGTCGACGACGGCCACGCGCTCCAGCCCCAAGGCCAGCGCTTCGCGCGCCGCGATGGCGACGTTGTTGAACAGGCAAAAGCCCATGGCTTGTTCCGGCTCGGCGTGATGCCCCGGCGGGCGCACGATGGCAAAGGCGTTGGCTGCGTCTCCGCGCAGCACGGCGCGCGTTGCGGCCAGGGTGGCACCGGCAGCCAGCAGTGCGTCATGGAACGAAGTGCTCGTGACATAGGTTGGGGCGTGGTCGATGATTCCCGGCCCACGAGCGCAGGATTGCTCCAGTCGCGCGATCATGCCAGGGCTGTGAACCCGGCTGATTTCGTCCCGGCTGGCTTCTTCTGCCGCGAGCGCTTCAACGCCGGGAATGGCTTTGAAATCCAGCAAATCCAGCCGCCCCGGTCGTTCGGGATGGTCGGGGAACCGGTGCGCCGGTGACGGTACAAAAGTGTAGAGCGTGGTCATTTTGTAATTTTACCTGTTAACCTACTACCCGGTATGTCTTTCGACATACCGGGTAGTTTGGAGGGGGAAGCACACCGTCAATCTGGCCGGCATGGGGGGGGCATGCAAACTCAGAAGTCGGTCACAACACCTGCGATACCTGTAAAGGGGGGGTGCAAGTGTTATTGGTTCTAATATACACCTTCTTTATCCAGTTTGTATTAATATATCATTAGAATTTGGAAAGATCGCCCCGGCCATCACGGAAAAGCTTGAGCCATTCGTCAAGTTCGCGCTCACTCATCCCGGCTTTTGACTCCGACGAAGGCGGGCCGCTGCTCAAGACGGCGATCACGTTCCCGGCGAATTCATCCGACGAGATTGCTTTTGCCCCGGCTGCGCGCGCGCTGGTTTGAACGCTGTGGTCCGACGAGACAACCGACCAGTTTTTCGCCGCCCTGCCCAACTTCTGCAACCGCAGGCGGATGGCTTCATCGGCAATCAGCGGCCTGCGGACGAAATGCGCCGTCACCAGGCCGGCGCGCCGCGCTTCGGCGTAGCCGGGCTGGGCATTGTCGAAATATACTTCCACCTGCGTTTTGCGCGTCAGACGGCAGAACTCGTTCAAGCGGTTGAGCAATTCCATCTCGTCGTCGAACGAGTCCAGGCGCAAGCCCAGTTTGGGGATCAGGTTATGTCCATCAATTAAATATGGCATACAACATTTTACCCTTTCGAGCGTTATAATGATAACCAATCGGAGGAACCCATGCAAAAAAAACCTTCTTCTCGCAGTATTATCCCGACCCAGGGCAACGTGTTTCAAGATACCGTCTTGCGTATTAAGCTGGTCTTCCGGCTGCTCGGCGATGGACGCGTTAATCCATGGCTCAAGATTCTCCCCATTGCGGGAGCATTGTATTTGATTTCGCCGATTGACCTGATCCCGGATATTGTATTTCCGGTGATTGGCGAACTGGATGACATCGCGATTCTCTGGCTGACCAATCACTTTTTCATTGAACTTTGCCCGCCTGAAATCGTGCGTGAGCACGTCAAAAACCTGGTCAGTAACAGCGCCATCATTGATGAAGAGCGCAAAAAAGCCGCCGAAGCGGAAGGCGACATCATCGACGGCGAAGCGACGGATGTCACAAACCGGAAATAAAAATAAAAAGAGACCAGACTCGTTGAGTCTGGTCTCTTTTGTCTCCCACTTTGTTTTCGGTTCAAAGTAGACATATCACGTCCAGAATGGTATGTTTTGTCACCAGAAATCCATGACGCCTGTCACTGGTATGGGCAGCCATGATCTTGTAAACTAATCATGTAACCCGGAGGTGTGCTATGGCAGAAAAAGATTGGGAAGTTATGAAAGTCCTGTATTGTGACCACGTGGACCATGAAGTTTCGATTGAAGTTGAAATGGTCTACCCGTCAGACTACCTGCCTGACATGCCGCGCGTTGTATCTCATCGCTGTTCGGATGCAAAAGCCTGCAACACGTTCGATAAACCATGTTGTGTCTGGTGCGGCACCAATCCGAACCATCAACCCCTATAAAAAACCGGGCAGCCCTCCTCTGCCTGTGTTGACGCCCCTCTCCTTTTGCTGAGTTGGTACGGCCATCCCGCGAGTGATCGCGGGATGTGTCGTTAAAACGGAGTGCGCCTCTCTCTTACGATCTCGAATGGATCGCGGATTTTCGCGGGTGATGCGGATTAGCGCGGATTTTTTTATGTTCTACCCGCGAGAATCCGCTTGATCCGCGCTGATCCGCGTTCTCTTTTCTCGGATGTGCGGTAGACAACAAACTGTTATACAATAAAAGTAACTACTTTGACAATGTCACATTAAACATTTGTTCTATGTTTTGCGTGCTGCCTTATGACGCAAACGGGATTTGCGAGAGCGAGTTCGGTTTACCAAATGGCTGACAACAAGGCTGGCGGCTTCATCTGGCGATAATTGCGGCAATG
>JBARBA010000137.1:0-7257 GCA_049792555.1 Anaerolineales bacterium | reverse complement strand
GGGCAATGCCGCCGTGCGGCGGCGCGCCGTATTCGAAGGCTTCGAGCAAATGCCCGAACTTTTGCTGGGTCTCCTCCGCGCTCAAGCCAAGAAGTTGGAATACCTTGGCCTGGATGTCGCGGCGGTGGATACGGATGGAGCCTGAAGCCGTCTCGTAGCCGTTGAGCACCATATCGTAGGCGTCCGACAAAATCGAGCCGGGGTCGGTCTCGAACTTGGGCAGGTCGTCCATCTTTGGCATCGTGAACGGGTGGTGGGCGGCGTCCCATTTCTTTTCGTCTTCTTTCCACTCGAACATTGGGAAATCCAGCACCCAGGCAAAGGCCAGCACGTCTTTGTCGGCCAGCTTGAGCCGGTCGCGGAAAAGCAGGCGCAGCGCGCTCAACGTCTTGTTGGCGACAGCTTTCTGGTCGGCGATGAACAACACCAGGTCGCCGGTCTTTGCCCCGGTTTTGGCCTGGATTGCCTGGACTTCTTCGGGCTTGATGAATTTCTGGGCCGTGCCCTTCACGCCTTCGGCGGTCAGCGCCAGCGTTGCCAGGCCCTTTGCACCCTGTTCCCTTGAGAAATCGGTCAGGGCGTCCACTTCTTTGCGGGTATATTCGGCGCAGCCGGGGACGACAATGCACTTGATCGTTCCGCCGGCCTTGAGCACATTCTGGAAGACCATGAAATCGCTCTTGGCGAGGACTTCGTCCAGGGTGTAAAGCTCCATGCCGAAGCGCAGGTCGGGTTTGTCCGAACCAAAGCGTTCCAGGGATTCTGTGTACGTCAAGCGCGGCCAGGGCGAGGCCAGCAGGCGTTTGCCCGGAACCACTTCTTTGACCAGCGCCGTAAACAAGCCCTCGACGACGGCCAGAATGTCGTCGCGATGCACGAAGGACATTTCCAGGTCCAACTGCGTGAATTCAAGCTGCCGGTCGCCGCGCAGGTCTTCATCGCGGAAACAGCGCGCAATCTGGAAATAACGATCCATCCCGGCCACCATCAGGAGTTGCTTGAGTTGCTGCGGCGATTGGGGCAGCGCATAAAACGTCCCGGGCTGTAAGCGTGAGGGGACAAGGAAATCGCGCGCGCCTTCGGGCGTGGTCTTGAACATCATCGGTGTCTCGACTTCCACAAAATCCCGGTCGCTCAAATAGTTGCGGATGAATCGGAGGACTTTGTGGCGCAGGATCAGGTTGTTCTGCATCCGTTCGCGGCGCAGGTCGAGATAGCGATATTTCAGGCGGATCGATTCGTCGGTATCCTCGTCCTTGTTGATCAGGAAGGGGATCGGCTTGGCAGGGTTGAGCACTTCCACTTTGGCAGCGACGACTTCGATTTCGCCGGTGATGAGGTTCGGGTTCTCTGCGCCATCCGGGCGTCGGCGCACCGTGCCGGTTACTTGCAAGACCCATTCTGTGCGAGCGTCCTGAATGGATTTTGTGGCTTCATTTCCGGGGTCGGCTACAATTTGGACCAGGCCGTAACGGTCACGCAGGTCAATGAATGTTACACCGCCGTGGTCGCGTTGGCGATGTACCCAGCCAGAAAGCATAACGGTCTGGCCGACATGGGCGGCGCGTAGTTCGCCGCAGGTGTGAGTTTTGTACATGGGAACCTCCTTGATTTTGTAGACCCTAAAGGTCATAAAGACCTTTAGGGTCTTGTCTTGTGATTACAAAAAATATCGCCCGTTGCGTGTGTGCATTGGGCGACTGGCGGGGCTAACATTGTGATGTTATGCAGACAGGTTATACCCATCGGCCCGACGCCAGTCGCCCGACAGATTATTGTCATCTACATAAGCATACAGTCTGTAAAGCATAGTGGCGGGATTATAACATGCGGGGAGGAATTCTCAAAGATTGAAAATTGCAGATTGAAAATTGCAAAACGGAGTGCGGCGTACGCCGCACTCCGTTAAAAGCTTGAATTCTCTTTGGTTTTCTTCTTGTTTTACGGAACAATTTCCTCGAACTCGAAGTTATCAAAGCTTACGCCCACCGAATGCCAGCCCAGGTAAAGATCAGGTTCAAGGCTTAATGCTTCGAGATTGGAAAGAACGATGATCGTTTTCCCGTTAACAATCTCATAATAGTCAGCGCTTCCTGACGCGTTCGGCTTTGATATGAACTCCACGTGGTTGGTTGCCGATCCGGGTTTAATGGCGCCATATCTTGCAACTTTTGAACCTGTCCACTTGTTTGTGGTGAAGTTATATGCTTCCAGCTCGCCAAACTGGTACGGTGTAATGCCGCTCCCGGTATAGAATGTGTCAGGGATGATCCCGCCAACCCCGAATAAGCGATCCCCGGCCATGCCTTCTGCAAAGGTAACGTCAGCCGCGATGCGAAAATAAGTATGTTTTCCGCAGGCCACGCAGACAAGCGAGAATACCTGGTTTATCCCCTGGCCTCTCGGAGCGAAGGGGCCAAAATACAACTTGCCGTCTTTCCATTCGCATTTGTCACATTTTCCCCAGATATCTGACTTTGTGGAAAAATCATCCTTGATTACCAGCGGGCCTGATGGGGTGGCGGTAAGCGTGGGCGCGGAGGTTGCGGTGATCGTCGGCGACGGGACCGGGGTCTCGGTTGGCGCAACCGTCGGCGTGGCGGTGGGGGGAAGGGCAGCGGCCGTCTCGGCGGCATGGGCGACCTCAGTGGAGGCCAGGTCTTTGGCCGAAGGGCCGGCAGGTTGGCAGGCTGTTAATACGGCCAGGATTACTGCGAACAGGGCTAACTTTTTGATGAACATACAATTCTCCTCATTTTTCTGAATGTTTTGCTTTGACGACAAAATGTGAGGTATTGTTTTCAATACCAACAACCAATCCCCGGCAAAGCGCCGGGTTCTTGCGATGAGCGGAAAGATCGGTAGGTATTTGACGTCCTTTCTGCCGTCAAATTTCGATTTTTATGCCCACGAAAGTATCCACTCACTGCAATTGGTTTCCCCTTATTGTAGCGCATCTTTTTTGGGGGTACCCCCGCTGCTGCGGTGAAATGGACAGGCCGAGGAGACTTGCCGGTTTTATCGCTACGGGCGGCTTTCATAGGGATTTTGGAAGAACCAACAAAATTGAGGCAGCCCGCCTGCTTGTAAGGTATAATTGCAACGCTTCCGCGCAGAAGCAAGCACTTAACATCATTCCATTGCGGACACATTCTTTCCGGTAAGGTTGGCTATGACCAGTATCCCCTTGAAACTTACTGCTGAATACTGGCAGGAACTTTCTGTAACAAAGCACGACATTGAGTTTTTACAAAACCATCTCTTCGAGACGGAAATTCCCTTAAACGGCAGGGAACTGACTGCCGTTTTAATCGACGAACGCCTGCATTTGGAGCGCGAAGCGGATGCCAAAAAACAGGAAAACAGGGGCGCCGCCTATCTTCCCCAGGGAGAATATAAACCGGAGCAGGCGCTTGTCTTTCGGGCGTTGGGGTATAAAAAGGGTCAGGTTGTTTCTGTCCGCCCCGGAAATAACCCAGAGTTGGGCGCGTTTGATGTACTCGAAGTGTTGATGGAAGACGGCGCAACCAGGCTGTTTGCATCCCGCCTCAACGAGCACAAGCTTAACCAGCCGGTGGAAGAAAAGGTCGATCCCGGGTCTGATCCGCAAGCCATTTTGGCGGAATACGGCGAAGAGATTGAGCAAAAGCTGTCGGCTGCGCTTGCATCCGATGAAAACATTGCCCAGGTGGGGGGCCGCTGGTTCCCCTGCGCATTGCTGATGGACATCAATTCTGGACACCTCAATTTGGCCGAGGCCGTTTTGGAAATGTCAGGCGGGGAGCCGCTTTCCACTTCGAGCTTGATGGAACAAATCGATCTTGCGCGCGACGCCAATACAAAGTTGACGGAATTTTCGTTGAATTACGCTTTACAGGAAGACGGCAGGTTTGACGAAGTCGGCCCTGCCGGACAGGTGCTCTGGTGCCTGCGGCGACTGGAACCGGATGAAGTCCGGGACACACCCGTATTTTTGAAATACACCCCAATCGAATATGACCCGTCCCTGCTGACGGCGCAAATGCTGATGCTTGAAGCGCAACTGGATGACGAATTAAGCGCCGTCGTCCTTCAGAAGCCTCCAAAAACCAATGAAGCCACGCTGACCCTGACCTATCCGCACTGGCGGGCGGGGACTCTGCCGATTTCGGCGCGGGTGCGCTCGTTTTTCCCGACGGCCTATTATGCGCCGCGCATTCGTTTTACCCTGGTTGACGGGAGGACCGGCGAAAAAATCCCTGCCTGGGTCGTGCGTGAGCACGGATATGTGTACGGCCTGCGCACCTGGTACGAAAAGCAGAAACTCATCCCCGGAGCCTATATTACCGTTCGGCGCAGCAATACGCCGGGTGAGGTGGTCGTAGAGGCCAAGACCCGCCGCCCGGTGCGAGAGTGGGTGCGGACGGTGCTGGCCGGTTCGGATGGCGGCCTGGTATTTGCCCTGTTGAAACAGGAAGTGGGCTGCGAGTATAATGACCGTATGGCTATCGTTGTGCCGGATGTAAAAGCCGTGGATGCAGCGTTTTTGCAGGTTTCCAAAAGCACCCGGCCGCTCGACAAACTGCTGCGTGAGATGCTGCGCGAACTGGCCAAGCTGACCCCGCAGGGGCACGTCCATGCCGAGGAATTGTATTCGGCGGTCAATATCCTGCGCCGCGTCCCGCCCGCGCCGCTGCTTGCGCAACTGGCCTCATCGAGCGATTTTGTCCACGTGGGCGATTTGCACTTCCGCTTGGGCGAAGCGGCTGTGGAGGAGGAATAAAATGAGCCTTGTGAAACCGACCCTGCAAACTGGTTACCATGTGGATTTTGCGTGGTGGCAGAAAACCGAGAACGACTGGCATGTGCATCTTTCCAGCCTGCTGTGCCCCGAACACAGGGAAATGTTTGCCACGCTTCAAAATGGCGACCTGATCGATTTCGTCGACCCGGAGACGGCCGAGGTGCGCCCGATGGATGGGATACAGCAATCGATCCTTTCGCACTGCGCGCTCCAGCCCGATTTTGTCACCGGGCAGACGGCGTTGGTGGAAGCCGTCTTCCGCACCTTCCTGGCGAACGGCAACAGCCCACTTACGGCCCAGCAACTCTCCGAACGCCTGGGCCGCCCGGCGAACACCATCCTGGTGACGCTCTCCGGCGCGCGCGTCTATCGCGGTATCCGCCCGATTTTGGACTGACTCGCCCTTAGAAGCAGATATAAACCTTGAGATTCTGTCATTGCCTGCACCGTGCAGCAGGCACGCGTGCGAGGGCCGTTCTGACTGAAGGGATGGCCCGAAGCAATCTCGCCTAACTTACAAACAATCGATTGCATGAAAACACGAGATTGCTCCAATGACAGCAAAGAAGATTGCCCCCGTAGCTCAATGGAAAGAGCAGCAGCCTTCTAAGCTGTTGGTTGTGGGTTCGATTCCCGCCGAGGGCGCTATGTTTTTTCGGGCAATATACGAAAGATAAAATTTCCCCAAGAGGACGGCGCAGACTGTCCAACGCCGCGCCCCCGGCTCCTAGCGCAGGAGCCGGGGGCGCGTTTTTTTTGACAGTATTTTGACTGGCAAACAGACAATAGGTGGAAACTGGGCGGGCGCGCTCTCTCCGGCTTCATGGTATAACTGCCCGCAAGCCTATGCAAAAAGAGATACAAAAACAAGACATAATTATCATCGGCGGCGGGCCATCGGGACTTTCGACGGCGCTGCACCTGGCGCAGGGCAGCCCGGAGTTGATTCCCCGCATTCTGGTGCTCGAAAAGGCGCATTATCCGCGCCCGAAGCTGTGCGCCGGGGCGCTGGTGGCCGACGCCGAAATCATCCTCCAGCGCCTGGGCCTGGACGTGCGCGAAGTGCCGCACGTGGACGCAGACGCGGCGCATTTCGACTTCGCGGGCAAAGGGCTGACTTTTTCCCTGCCAAAGACCCACGCCCTGCGCATCGTCCGCCGCGACGAGTTCGACGCCTGGCTGGCGGGCAAAGCCGCAGCGTTGGGCATCCAGATCAGGCAGGGCGCAACCGTCAAATCGGTGCGTCCCGCTGCGGACGGCGTAACCGTCGAAACCGCAGCCGAAACATACCTCGCGCAAATCGTCATCGGCGCAGACGGCTCGAACGGTGTCGTGCGCCGCTGCATCCTGCCCCACGAACCCGTCTGCACGGCGCGCGCGCTGGAAGTGCTCACCCCGCCCTACTCGCCGCCCACCAACTCGAGGCGCGGGGGCAGCCGGGAGAGTGTCGCCTATCTCGACTATTTCCCCGTCCCTGACGGGATCGCCGGGTATACCTGGGATTTCCCCACGCAGGTCGAAGGCCGGCCCATGCGCTGCTGGGGCGTCTACGATGCGAACATCCTGACATATATGCGCCGCCCGCCGCTCAAAGCGCCGCTGGCCGCCGAAATGGCGCGTTTCGGCTTCAACCTGGACGATTACGAACTCAAGGGGCATCCCATCCGCTGCTTTGACCCGCTCAACACATTTTCCGTCCCGCGCGTGCTGCTGGTGGGCGACGCCGTCGGCGCAGACCCGGCCCTCGGCGAAGGCATCAGCATGGCGCTGGGCTACGGCAAACTGGCCGCCGCAGAAGTGATCGAGGCTTTCAAACGGGGAAAGTTCGGTTTCAAGGGATACAAGCGGCGGGTGATGTTCAGTCCGCTTGGGCAGGCGCTTCTCGCGCGCTGGTTCCTGACCTATATCATGTACCCGCTATGCTGGAAATGGTTCCAATTTCTGTTGTGGAGGATATTGAACCCCCTCGTGCTGCTGGTTGCCTGGCTCTTCGTGCTCAACTGGGCCAAACGCATGAAGTAAATTGAAAACAAAACAAGGGTTTGACTGCTTGAGTCAAACCCTTGCGTTTTTCATTGCTGCGCTTATTCGGCGTCGGCGGGGATTTCGACGTTGTCCTTCTTGCCGCGGCGGGTGGCTTTCTTGGCCGTTTCTTTTGCCGTTTCAACCAGTTCCAGACCGCGCTCACGGGCTTTGCTCTTAAGGTCATCGCTCTGAGCCATGACCTGTTTGGCCAACTCATCGGCCCGATTGCGGGCATCGATGGCGGCGGCTTCGGCGCGCTTCCAGGCCTCTTCGGCCTCGACGGTGGCCTTTTCGCGCAGTTCGATGGAGCGCTCCTTGATGATCGAGCGGGTCTCCTCACCAGACTGCGGAGCCAGGAGCAGGGCCGCCACTGCGCCGGCCACACCACCTACGATAAAACCAACCAGAAAAGCACCAAATTCATCACTGTCAGACATGGGAAATTCTCC
>JBARBA010000136.1:0-15769 GCA_049792555.1 Anaerolineales bacterium | reverse complement strand
GTGGTGATGCAGGTAACAGTCGTCGTTACATTGGTGCAGCTATACCAATCCGTGCCATTCATCATAATTTTGATGGTGCCGCCGGCCGCAGGCGCAGCCGATAGGGTGAAAGTCACCGAATCGATATTGCCGGGATTGGCCGCATTCAAGACGTAGTGAATGGCGCTGACGGTATAACCGCTGATCACGCCTGAACCGTCGCCGGCGGAACTGGCCGGAACAGTGTTGGCGGCAGCGAAGGCATAGATCGCCATCGACAGGATCAGCACGATCAGAAGAACGGTAGCCAGTTTGAGGGAACGATTGATGTTCATGCAGATTTCTCCTTGGGTGAATGAACGGATAAATATTGTCTGATTAACTATGTATATGATATTCATATCCGCGCGCCCCGTCTGTCAGGAAACCTTGATGAAACAACTTACCCTCTTGCAAAGTCCCCCGGCCCGCGAGCTTGCGCGGGCGCAAGTTTTCACCCTCCTACCCCAAGGGAGTTAGCCCGTTGCTGATGGCGTAGCGCACCAGCCCGGTAATGTCCTCCACCCCCAGCTTTTCCATCACCCGGCTGCGATAGGTCTCGACCGTTTTGGGCGAAAGCCCCAGCTTTTCGGCGATTGCCGCGCTGGTATGGCCTTCGACCGTCAGTTGACAAACCTCCCGTTCACGACCGCTGAGTTGATCGATCGGACTGCGCTTCTGGCGCTCGTAGATATATTCATCCATGCCGGCCTGGATGAGCTTGTGGCTCAGATAACGGCGGCCGGCATGGACGGTGCGCACAGCCTCCACCACTTCCGGTCCGGCGGATTCTTTCAGCAGGTAGCCGCGCGCGCCCGCCTGGAAAGCGCGATAAACGTGCTCCGAATCGCCGTGGACCGAAAGGATGACCACTTTCGCGGCGGGCAACTCCTCCTGGATTTGGCGCGTGGCTTCGATGCCATTCAACTCAGGCATGGTGATATCCATCAAGACGATGTCGGGCCTGACGGAGAGAATCCCGCCGACGGCCTGGCGTCCATCGTCGGCTTCGCCTGCCACGCGGATATCGCGCTGCGCTTCGAGCAACATGCGCAGCCCGTCACGCAGGATGCGGTGATCGTCGGCCAGAAAGACAGAAATGTTCATTGACTCCTCGGAACCCGCAAAAGTATTTTGGCGCCTTTGCCGGGCGCAGATTTTATGCTGAACTCTGCATCGATGGCCCGCGCCCGCTCACGCATGATGGCCAGCCCCCAGTGTTCGTCCTGGCCCGCAGGCGCGCTGCGCGGCTCAAACCCCACCCCATTGTCTATCACCGTCATCAGGATGTGACCGCCATCATCCTTGAGTTCGATTGCAACCTGGGTGGCCTGCGCGTGTTTGACGACGTTGTTCAACGCTTCCTGCGCAATGCGGAACAGGCCAAGCTCCACCTCGCGCGGCAGGCGGAGGTCATGGAGGTTGTAATCGTTGACAGTGATGGGGATACCCACGCGTTTGGTCAGCTTTTGCGTATACCAGAGCAGCGCCGCCGTCAAACCGTAGCGATCAAGCATCGGGGGAAGAAAATCTGACATGATGTTGCGCATGTGGGCCACCGATTCGCCCACGAGCCGGTTGGCGTCTGCCAGACGCGGGCGCAGGCCGTCAGTCAGGTTGTTCTCAGGCAGCATGTTTTCCATAATGCTCAGGTTGATGTGGATGGCCGTCAGGTCCTGCCCGATGTGGTCGTGGAGTTCCTGACCGAGGCGCTGGAACTGTTCTTCCTGTATCTTGACAAGTCTTTGCGAAAGCCCACGCAATTCCTGCCGGTTCTGTTCGGCTTCATCAAAGAGCCTGGCATTTTCGATGGTCAACGCCAACGGGCCGGCGATGCCCTGCAAAAAGGCAATGTCATCGGGGCTATACGCCCGGGGTTCGGGATGATCGCGCGCCACAAAAAGACCGCCCAGCACGCGCTCCCGCACCACCAGCGGGATTCCGGCGATACTCTTGAAACCGCTCTTATTCACAATGGGCCATAAATCCGCCGGGATCAAATTGCAGGCTTGCTCATAGGTCAATCGTTCGCCAATATACTTTTCCCTGCGCCGCATGAAACTACCGAGCGCCGCGCGCTGCACCGGGTAGGTCTTTTCTTTCAGCGCCGCGCGCATGTCGTTCAGGGTGGTTTGAGAACGATGCGAAACGGAGGCCATTTGCAGTTCGGTTCCCCCTTCTGAAAAAATCCCGATCACGCAGGCATCCCCAATTTGTTGGGCAATTTCGTCCGAAAAATGCTGTAAAAGCGCAGTGTAATCATAGGCGTACTGCACCAGCACACGGGAAAAACCGGCCAGGAGTTCGGCGCGTCTTTTTTCCTGGCGCAACTTCTGATTCGCCTGTTGGAGTTCTTCGGTGCGTTGGAGAACCTTGCGCTCCAATTCATCTGTCAGGATGCCCACCTGCTCATCGGCGCGCTGACGGTCTGTATTGTCCTGGGAAAGCAAGGCCAGACGAGTAACGTGTTTGTTTGTGTCCAGAACGGGGCACAAGATACAAGAGAGCACTCTTCCCTGGTGAATGCCTTCAAAAGAAGACATCTCTTGTGACACGACAGTCTGCAAAACCTGCGCTTCAAGCACCCGACCTGAAAATTGGAATATCTCGAAAATATTCCTGCCGATCAACTGCTGGGTTGAGACCCCAAACAGGCGCGCCGCCGCATCATTTGCCGCCAGAATAGCCCCGTTCACTTCAAAGACAACGATTAACGATGGAGTTACCTTTAACAAGGCTTCCAAATCTGGCTGAAAAGAAAAAAGAAGGCTGGGGGTTGGTTTGCTCTGTGACATTGCCCTGGCTCACTACTTGTAAGATATTCTGTAGTCCATTATAGCGCAGGCGCCTTTTGAATCTCAATTGCAATTCAGGAACAAAACCGGCTTTTCGCATTCCTTTGGAGATCGACCACCCACTCCCAATTCAAAATCCCCGCTGAAAACAACCCCCATCCTCCCTAATGCACGCTTGCGCAGGGCATCTACAACCCAAAAGTGACCTTACCCGGGTTAAGCAGCAGCATAGGCACCTGTATGGCAGGCATTTGCGGCAGGCTGGGGTTGGTAATCTCCGCATCGTACATCGACATCCAGGTTTTGATCATTTCAAGGCTGGATGCAAGTCCGCTCTGGGCCGAAAAACGGACTTTCCCCTTAAAGATAAACGTCCCAACCCCGGCAGAGACGATCTCTACAGCGCGGTTTTTCTCGCCTTCCTCGTAATCCAGGGGTTCTTGCGCCGGGGGCGCCAGGTGAAACCCGACCACCGCAGCAGACGGCACATACATTTCAGCATAATTGGAAGACCTGACCGGCCCGCCGCCGAAGAAAAGCATCTGCGCATTCCGCAAGTGGAAGAAATTGGGCGCGCCGTCGGTGCGCAACCAGATGCTGACCCGCACATTTCCCTTGGTCACCACTTCGCCGCGCACCAGGGCATTCTGGGTATAGACCATCACCAGCGTTGATTTTTCGTCAGGGGCAAGAGTTGTCATTTACGCATTCCTTTGTGGCTATTTTACTGCAATGCTGGCAAACAGAACGCATTTTGGTGGAGAGTTTCTGGATTTCCCTGCCCCGGCCCGGTGTAAAAGGCATTACAATGGCGTCCATCTGGCTTCCCCATATCATCAGCCAGGGATTTAAGGAGACGACAGGATGAGCAAAGATTTGAAGATCGAGGACGGCCAGGTGGTTTCGATGGATTACACCCTGCATGTGGACGGAGAAATAGTGGATACGTCTGACGGGCGCGAGCCGCTGGAGTTTATCCAGGGTACGGGCAACATCATTCCCGGCCTGGAGCGCGAATTATATGGCATGGTGATCGGCGACAGCAAAAAAGTGAGCGTTGCCCCGGCGGATGCCTACGGCGAACTGGACCCGGAAGCCTATGCCGACGTGCCGCGCGCCGAATTCCCCGATAATATTCCATTGGAAAAAGGCATCGAAATCCAGGTGCGCGACGAGTCCAACCACCCCATGTCTGCCCGCATTGATACGGTTACGGATGAGATCGTAAAGCTCGATTTCAACCACCCCCTGGCGGGCAAGACGCTGGACTTTGAGGTGAGCATCGTGGCCCTGCGCGGCGCCAGCCCGGACGAGTTGGATCATGGGCATGTGCATGGGGTGGGGCATCAGCATTAACAACGTATTGCGTGTTGCGTATTGCGTAAAAAAAGACTCCGGGATGCGCCGGGGTCTTTTTAATTGGGTATGTTTCAGTTGGGTTGAAGCCTCGCAGAATGTAGCGTATTGCGTGTTATGAAAACCTTCAAAACGGAATACGCAACATCATCCCGTAGCGCAACGGAGTGGATGCAATACGGATTTTTCTTGAAACCCACCCTTTTGATTTAAGGCTCTCTGAGAATCAGCGTGATACCTCCCATATCTGAGGGCCAACCCGTAGGTCGGGATTAATCCCGACCTACGGGTTGGGGTGGATCACGGAAATTCTCGGAGAGCCTGATTTAATGAACCAGGAGCAGCGCCACCGCCACGCCGAAGATGGCGCAGCCCAGGTTGACGAGATCGTTATCGAGCCAGGGCCAGCCGCGTTTGAGCGTGGTGGATGTACCACAAGTGTGCAGCGGGTGGCGTTCGGTTTCTTTGTCGCAGGCGGGGCAGTAGTAAATCGCCTGGACGGTAGCGCCGAGCAACGAGTCGAACAACGAGCCGAGCAGACCGGCCAGGGTGAGGACAACGCCCATTGTCCACGCGGCAGCGAGTCCGCCCAAAGCGGCGGCCAAAAAGCCGATGACGCCCGACCCGCCCAAAGCGGCGAGCGTGCCGATCAACGAGATTCCGCCCGATGTGCCTTTTTCCACTTCTTTTGCCGGGTTCGTAATCATGCGCGGCGGGCGCGGACTGAGCACGCCCAGTTCGGTGGCCCAGGTGTCGGCGTTGACGGCTGCCAGGCAGGCGGCAAAGGCCACCCAGACCCAGGGCGCGTCGGGCTGGAAGAAGTGTATGGCGGCGAACACGGTCGCCAGCCCGCCGTTGCCAAAGACCTGGGCAGCGTCGCGCCGGCCGCCTTTGGAGAATTTCTCGTCGAGGCCGGTTTTTCGCTTTTTGAAGGCGCGGGTCAGCGCGCTGGAGGAGATGAAAAAGGTCAGCAGCAGCGCGGCCCACTGCCAGCCGCCCATGCCGAAAACCACCGCGCCGACCAGCGTTGCGGCAAACGCCCCGGAGCGACTCAGGCTGTGGGCGCGGTAGGCGGCAAAGGCAACCAGGATGGCAAGGCCAAAACCGAGCAGGATTTGCATGGTATCAAAGTGTCAATTCAATATTTCGGGGAAATTGCTGTTGACAGGTGGTTTCGGTACGGCGGCGGAATAGCACCGCCGCCTACCCTTCGACAGGCTCAGGGGCCGCTCAACCACCGATTGTTGGAAAGATACGTATTAAACGGGGATGGCAAGGATGAAGAAAACAGCCAGCAGGAAAAACACCGAGGAGAGCACGCCAGAAGTCCAGAGCGCCAGGGCCAGGATGCGCTGGTCGGGGCGGCGGTAGAAGAACAGGCCCGTCAGCCAGCCGACCACAAACGACAGGGCGCTTAACAGGGGCAGCAGGATCAACTGCGTCCCGGCGA
The DNA here is from genome assembly GCA_049792555.1 of Anaerolineales bacterium. Taxonomy (GTDB): domain Bacteria; phylum Chloroflexota; class Anaerolineae; order Anaerolineales; family Villigracilaceae; genus UBA5195. The sequence goes on along the minus strand of JBARBA010000136.1, from coordinate 10,150 downwards.
CGGGCGGTTGGGGCGTTACGGCGGGCGTAAAGCCGAGCGAGACGCGCTGGATGCCCGGCGCAAGCACCGTCACCCACACCAGCAGGCCCACGTTAAGCAGCGCGCCGGCCAGCCACAGGTAGCGCACAAGCAGGCTTTCCCAGGCAACGGCCACGACAAACGACGGGTATTGCGAGCGCGACTCGGCGCGCGTCAGGCTGCCCATTTCAATCGCGCGCTGGAAGGCGGCGACAAAGGCGGACGGGTCTGCCGGGGAGATGGCAAAAATGCGCCGCGCAGTGGCCACCAGCAGCAGCGTTTTGCTCTCGGAGGCCAGGAATTCGATCCTGCCCATATCGGGGTGGCGCGTGACGCCCAGCAAACCGCCCGGCAGGCGCAGCCAGGGCAGCGTTACCGGAACTGGCAGCGCATGTAGCGGGCGCACCCATTCCACGTCTGCCAGCGGGACTTCTTCGATGCGCAGGCCCCACACCAGGCGCAGGTTATCACGGTTCAGGAAGTAGTTGCTGCGCATCAGCGCGTAGGCGCGGTAGATCAGGACCGGCACGGGGATAAAGGTTGCCAGCGCCGCCAGGATGTAAATCGTGAACAGCACGCCAACCGGCGTGTGGAAAACGAACCAGAACATGGTCAGGCTGATTGCGCCCAAGACCAGGATGGTAACGAGGTGGATGACCAGCCCGCGCTGGCGTGGAGGGGGGAATTCGTTCATTTTTGATTTACGGTTTTCGATTTACGATTTTTGATTTACGAATTGTAACTGCCCATCCGCCAAGAAATAGAACGCGGATTTTCGCGGATCGTGCGGATAAGCGCAGATTTTTTTTGTTTTACCCGCGAAAATACCCTACGGGTACGATGTCAGCTTAATCCGCCGAATCCGCGTTCTATTTGAGCCATAACAGGCAAGAGCCTGGGCAGTTACTACAAATTACGAATTACGATTTCTTGTTTGATGGCGTCGCAGACGTATTCGACCTGCTCCTCGGTCATTACGCCGCTGAAGGGCACGGCCAGGCCGCGACGGCCCAGGTCTTCGGTGATGGGGAAGTCGCCTGCGCGGTAGCCAAAGCGTTCGACCATGTAGGGCTGCAAGTGGATCGGCAGGAAGTACGGGCGCACCGGCACGCCGCGCGCTTCGAGCCGCCGGGCCAGCGCATCGCGGTCGAGGCCCTTTTTGACGCGGATGACGTAGACGAACCACGACATGCGCGTGGTATTGGACTCGACGAAGGGCAGTTCCAACTCCGGCAGGTTGCCCAGGCGTTGGGAATACCACCCGGCAACCGTCTCCCGTTTCACCAGCAACTCATCCAGACGGCCAAGCTGCACCGTCCCCAGCGCGGCGGACATTTCGTCGAGGCGGTAGTTGTAGCCCAGGTGGGTGTGCGAGAGCCAGGTGTCGCCGGGAGCGCGTCCCTGGTTGCGCAGGGCCAGCATCAGTTGCGCGGCTTGTTCGTCGTCGGTGACGATCATGCCGCCTTCGCCGGTGGTAATCTGTTTGTTGGGGTAAAAGGCGAAGACGCCAAACTCGCCCAACGTCCCGGCGGGGCGGCCCTTGTAGGCCGCGCCGATGGCTTCGCACGAGTCTTCGATGACGCGCAGGCCGTGTTCGCGGGCAACGGCGTTAACGGTGTCCATGTCGGCGGGCTGGCCGAAGACGTCCACCGGGAGGATGGCTTTGAGATGGGGCGTATTGCGCAAGGCGTAGGGCGTAAGGGTGCGCGGCAGGTATTTTTTGATGTTGCGCGCCGCATCGGCGGCCAGCACCGGGTCGATGTTGCCGGTCTTGGGGTCCACGTCCACGAAGACGGGCACGGCGTTTTCGAAGAGCAGGACGTTGGCCGATGCGACGAAGGAGAAGGGTGTGGTAATGACGTAATCCCCCGCCCCAATCCCTGCCGCGCGCACGCACAGGTGCAGACCCGCCGTGCCCGAGCTGACGCCGATGGCGTACTTCGCGCCGGTCAGGGTGCGGAAGGCTTGCTCGAATTCTTTGATGCGCCCGCCCATGCTCAGGATGGGGGTGTTGATCACATCCTGCACGGCGCGGCGTTCGGCGTCGGTGATGTCGGGGGATGACATGGGGATTTTCATGAGGTGATCCGTTTTCATTGGGCTGTGGTGTGCGCGTTCAATTCTACCATCCAACAACTTTTGGCGCCGATCAATGAATAAGGCCCTTTTGGCGGCACAGCGTAAGTCGGACACTTGCACCGAACGCAAGTGCGGTGTTGCCAATCCGACCTACGAGCCATGAATAAACGAAAAGGCCCGGTTGGCTTGAGTGCCTTCCAGACCTTTGTGTGTTTTGGGTTGGCGTTTGGCCTGCGCGATAGATGTTAACCTGCCCTTGATCTTTTTGCGCGCTTTTGCTCCCGCAGCGCGGCCCCCCCGCACAGCCTGCTACAATGTTTTTTGCCAGGACCACAGCCTCCCATTTTTAGCCGCCAACGGCCCGCTGCCCTGGCGCAGGCGCTCGACTTTGCCCACCAAAAGCGATTGGTACATCGCGACGTCAATCGGCGTAATCTGTGGATAAATCCTGCCAAAACCGGAAGACCCGGTCAGGTTTCACAGCGGAAACGGTAGACCTGAATTATTTTCGGCTCAAAATCGCCTGCACAATCCTTTCCGCCGCGTGCCCGTCGCCGTAGGGGTTGACGGCCCGGGCCATTTTGGCGTGCTCGGAGGGGTTGTCGAGCAGGCGTTTGGTTTCGGCGACGATTTTGGCGGTATTCACGCCGACCAGGCGCACCGTCCCGGCGGCGAGGCCTTCGGGGCGTTCGGTGACTTCGCGCATGACCAGCACAGGGACGCCCAGGCCGGGCGCTTCCTCTTGCAGGCCGCCTGAATCGGTCAGGACGAGCGTGGCGCGTTTCATGAGATGCACCATCGGCAAATAATCGAGCGGCGGCAGGAGGGTAATGTTCGAGACCGGCTCCAGCAGTGGATAGACGGTATTTTGTACGTTGGGGTTGAGATGGACGGGATAGATGATTTGCAGGTCATCACAGGCTTCTGCCAGCATTTTGAGCGCCAGGCAGATGTTTTTGAGCGGTTGGCCGAAGTTTTCGCGCCGGTGGGCGGTTACCAGGATCAATCGTCCATTCCCTAATTTGTCCAGTAACTGCTTCACTTCTTGCGGCGGCGCTTTTTCGGCCACCTGTTTTAGCGCGTCGATGACCGGGTTGCCGGTGACGACGATTTGCCAGGCAGGGATGTTCTCTTTGAGCAGGTTCTGTTTGGACGTTTCGGTCGGCGCGAAGTGCAGGTCGGCGGCGACGCCCGCCACGCGGCGGTTGATCTCTTCGGGGAAGGGCTGGTACTTGTCGCCGGTGCGCAAGCCAGCCTCGACGTGGCCGAATTTGATGCGGTGATAATAGGCCAGCAGCGCGGCTGCCATCACGGTGGTGGTATCACCCTGGGCCAGCACCCAATCGGGGTGCAGGTCCAGCAGCACCGGGTCGAGGTGGGTGAAGATGGCAGCCGTGATCTGCGCCAGGGATTGGTCGGGCTGCATCAGGTCGAGGTCGATATTGGGTGTGATGTCGAACAGACCAAGCACCTGGTCGAGCATTTCGCGGTGTTGGGCCGTGACGCAGACCAGCGACTCGACGCCGGGTGTTTGGGCGAGTTGCTGGACAACCGGGGCCATTTTGACAGCTTCGGGCCGGGTGCCTATGATGGAAAGAATGCGAATGGGAGGAGTCATATGGGCCGGTTTCTACGGAATACGCAATACGTTCTACGTAGTCCGTATTGCGTATTCCATGTCGTTACACAAACTTCAGCCGGAACGCCGCCACTAATACCATCTGGAAGAGCAGCGCGCCGTGCCGCCAGCGGTCGATATTGGTTGCGCCATAAGTGCGGTCTTGATAGCGGATGGGCATATCGACGATCTTGCGGTTCTGCTTGGCCGCGCCAAAGATCAGGTCGTAATCGCCAAACGGGTCGAAATCGCCGAAATAGGAGCGGTTGGCGACGATGCGCTCGTAGTCGCGCTTCCAGAGCACTTTGGTGCCACAGAGCGTATCCTTGATCGACTGGCCAAGCAGCCACGAAAAAGCCATGCTAAAGGTTTTGTTGCCGACCAGGTTCAGGAAGCGCATGGCCTGTTCCTGCATGGGGTAGACCAGGCGCACGCCGTTGATGAACTCGCCCCTGCCGCTGACCAGCGCCTCGTAGAAACGGGTCAAATCTTCGGGGCGGACGGTGAGATCGGCATCCAGGATCATCAACACGTCGCCGCCGGCTTTCTCAAAACCGAGTCGCACTGCGTCGGCTTTGCCTTTGCCGGTTTGGTGGAATAAAACAGCGGGGCGTTCGGGGTGGGTTTTGATGGCCTGTTGGATGGCCTCCACTGTGTTGTCGCGGGAATGGCCTTCGACGAAGATAATTTCGGTGCGCGATCCCAGTTCCGGCAGACGTTGGAAGGCGGCTTCGATGTTGCCGGCTTCGTTGCGGGCCGGGATAATGACGCTCACCGTTGGCTTGGTCGCCGTTTTTACAGCTTCAGGCCGCGCGACGAAAACGTTGCTCCAGGCCAGGGAACTGAACGGCCAGAGTTTGACCAGGATTTTGTTGAACAGCCCGCGCAGGCCGGGGATGGGCAGCGGCAGCAGGATTTCGCGCTGGCGGCGGATGACTTCGAAACCCGCCAGGCGCAGCAGGTTTTGCACATCTTCGGGCGTCAGCCAGTTCTGTGGGAGCAGGCGGTTTGCCAGGTCGAACGCGCCGCCTGCCGAAAGCGCCGGCTGGTAAACGCGGCTGTAAACGTTGAGAATGACGCGAGTGTCTGGGGAGCAATGCGCACGCACACGTTCAAGCACATCCTGCACGTCCCAAACGTCGTTGACCAGGTCCGACAGGATGACGGCGTCGAAGGGCTTGTCCTGCGCAGTCCCCGAAGGGGGAGCGGCGTCGAAGGGCTGGTCGAGCGCGAAGTCGTGCGCGTCGGCCTGGATGAAGGTCAGCTCCGCGCGCTGCGCGTGGCGCTGGCGCGCCCGGGCGAGCATTTCGCCCGAAAAATCCACCCCCACGCCAACGGACGGTTTGAGCGCGGCGAGCAAATCTCCGCGCCCGCAGCCGATTTCGAGCACACGCTGACCGGGGGAGATGAGCAGCCCGTAGATTTCGCGCAGCCGCCGGTGGTATTCGGAACTAAAAAACGTCAGGGAACGCTGCGCGCGGGCAATTTCGTCCCAGTGGGCCTGTCGAAGGGCGTTGTATTCGTTGCGGGTGCTGATTCTTGGCGTTGTCATGAGGTGATAGTCCCCAGGCGGAGGCAGCCCAAATGGCTGTCTCCTTTCCCAATGTTATTTCCACAGTTTTTTCAAAAATGCGAGTTTTTCCAAGTGCTGGGCGGTTTGCCCGCCTTCGTGCTGGTTGAACGGCCAAACCCTGATGTCTTTCTCGCCGGCGTAATGATTGTAGGCGGCAAAGACGGTCGATGGCGGGCAGGTCATGTCCATCAGGCCGACCGAGAACAGCGCCGGCGCTTTGGCGCGGGGGGCAAAGTTCACCCCGTCAAAGTAGTCGAGCGTGTTGAAGGCCATTTCCACTTTTTCACGGTGCTGGCTGAGATAACGCGAAATTTCATGATACGGATCGGTATCCACCAGGCTGACAGCCCGGCGGAAGTGGCACATGAAGGGAACATCGGCCATGATGGCAGCCAGGTCGGGGATTAGCCCCGCAGCCGCGAGCACCATGCCGCCGCCCTGGCTGCCGCCGTTGGCCGCCAGCCGCTGCTTGTCCACCATTTCGTGAGTGCGGGCGGCTTCGGCGGCGCGCACCACGTCGGTGAACAGGCGGCGGTAATAATAGGTTTCCGGGCGCTGGATGCCGCGCGTCATGAAGCCGGGATATTGCGGCCCCATGCCTTCGGGTTCGTTATCGGGCGTGTCGCCGGTGCGCCAGTTCGAGCCTTGCCCGCGGATGTCCATGACAAAGCAACCATAGCCGGAAACAGGGAAAGAAAGCCAGTCGTGCGGGTATCCGCGCCCACCGCCGTAGCCGGTATATTCCACGATGCAGGGCAGGGGACCGGGGACGCCATGCGGCAGCAGCAGCCAGCTTTTGATCGGTTGGCCGCCGTAGCCGTTGAAGGTCACGTCAAACGTGTCGACCAGCGTCATGCCGGTTTCAACAAGCTCGAAGCGCGCATCAAGCGGGAACTTGCGCGCTTCGGCCAGGGTGCGCGACCAGAATGCGTCGAAGTCTTTTGGCTCACTGCGCAAGGGGCGATATTTTTGTAGTTCTTCAAGCGGGAGGTCGAAAAGCATGGGAGTTGTCCTTTGTGGATTGTGTAGGGGATGCGGCAGGTTTCGGTACGTGCAGAACGCTATACTTCGACACGCTCAGTGCATCGTTTAACCACCCGCCGCGCCCCTACGATAAAATATTTTCCTTGATGATACGTTCCAGCGCCCAGGCCACACCGTCTTCGTCGTTGGATGGCGCAATCCATTTTGCGGCTTGCTTGAGCGCATCCACGGCGTTGTCCATGGCCACCGGCAAACCGGCATATTGTAACATCTTTAGGTCGATGGCCTGGTCGCCAATGGCGGCGATTTCGCGCGGACGGATTTTCCAGTGTCCGGCCAGCGCCTTGAGCGCCGCGCCTTTGTTAACCCCGCGCGCCGTCAGGTCAATGTATGTTATACCCGAATAAACCTGGTGGAGCGACGGGCATTTCTCGCGCACCAGCGCTTCGGCCTGCACCAGGAATTCCATTTCGGCGGCAATGGTCAGCTTGAGCAGCGGACGGTCGAGGTCTTTTTTGGGGTCGAGGCTGCGGACGCTTTTCCGCGCGTCGGCGGCGGTCATGGGGTCCATGAATTCTTCCAGCGCGTCCGGCCCGAACCACAGCGCAATCCCTTCGGGCGTGTCGGCGATCAGCCCAACTTCGGCGCGGCGCGCGAAAGCGATGATGTGGCTGGTTTCTGCAGGATGGTGGAAAGTGTGGGCATAAAGCGCCGGGCCGTTTTTGTTTTCGCGGGCTAATGCCCCCGCCGAGCTGACGTAGGGTAATTCCATCCCAAGCATTGCCAGCGCCCGTTCTGCGCCGTGCTGTCCGCGCCCGGTGACGATCACGATTTTGATGCCGCTCGCCTGCGCTTTCAGGAGGGCTTGTTTGTTGGCCGGTGTGATCTCCTGACGTGGGTTGAAGAGCGTGCCGTCGAGATCAATGGCTGCGAGTCGTATCAAGGGGGCGTTGCCTCGTTAAAAGTTTGTCGTATCTTACCACAAGAGCCATCAAGCGGCTGACGACGATTACCTTGCAAAAATATTGGGGTGAGTAGTTAATTTCAAGGAACCCGGGAAGCTGGTCTTATAATAGGCATATGAACCCATCTCAACGCGATACCATCCTGCTTTTCACCACACGCATCCTGCGCCTGTTTGCCTATGGCTTCCTGTCGGTTGTGCTGACCTTTTACCTGATCGAAGTGGGCCTGAGCGAGGGACAGATTGGCCTGCTGCTCTCGCTGACCCTGGTGGGGGACGCGAGCGTTACGCTGTGGATCACAACCACCGCCGACCATATCGGACGCCGCCGGATGCTGATTTTGGGCGCGCTGTTGATGATCCTGGCCGGCGGCGTTTTCCTGCTGACGCGCGACCCGCTGCTGCTGACGCTGGCTGCCATCATCGGCGTAATCAGCCCCAGCGGCAACGAGATCGGCCCGTTCCTGTCGATCGAGCAGGCCGGGTTGACCCAACTGGTTTCCAACGAGCGCCGCACGAACGTCTTCGCCTGGTACAACCTGGCCGGTTCGTTTGCCACGGCTACCGGCGCGTTGAGCGGCGGCTGGCTGGCGACGGGCCTGCAAAACGGAGGGATGACGGCGCTGCTTTCCTATCAAGTTGTGCTGGCCGGATACGCCCTGGCCGGGCTGGTGTTGATCGTGTGTTTCCTGGGCCTTTCATCCGCTGTGGAGGTCGTCGAAAAGGCCGCCGTCGAGAAACGCACGCTCGGCCTGTACAAATCGCGCGGCGTGGTGCTCAAGCTTTCGTCGCTTTTTGCGCTGGACGCTTTCGCGGGCGGGCTGATTATCCAGACCATGTTTGCCTATTGGTTCCACGTCAAATTCGGCGTGGAGGCGGGCGTGATCGGCAGTATCTTTTTCGGCGCGAACATCCTGGCCGGGATTTCGGCGCTGTTGGCCGCGCCGATGTCGAAGAAGTTTGGGCTGATCAATACGATGGTTTTCACGCACATCCCCTCGAACGTGCTGCTGATGCTGGTGCCGCTCATGCCCAACCTGCCGCTGGCGATTGCCGTGCTGCTGGCGCGTTTCAGCATCTCGCAAATGGACGTGCCCACGCGCCAGTCCTACACGATGGCAGTGGTGGCTCCCGACGAGCGCTCGGCCGCTTCGGGCGTGACCGCCATTGCGCGTTCCATCGGCGCGTCGGTCTCCCCGGCGCTGACGGGGTTCTTCCTGAGCGTCCCGGCCCTGCTGAGTATGCCGTTTTTCCTGTGCGGCGGGCTGAAAATCGTGTACGACCTGTTGCTCTTCCGCGAGTTCCGCGCGGTGAAGCCGCCGGAGGAGGGAAAGGAGTGAAAAAAGACGAAGTTCCTGCTCTGAACGGGAACTTCGTCTTTTATGCCAGATGGTTTCTCTTCGGGTTATTCACGAACGGGTTGCATTGCCGGCAAATGCAAGTTTGGCGGATAAAAGCCAAAAAACGCATCCGCTTTCGGGGCTGAATTCCCGAATGGATTATTTCAATCGGTCTTTCAATTCCTGGAGATGAGCAGAGATGTCAGGGTGCAGGTCGAATTTGTGCGCATGAGACAGGGCATCCCGTGTAATGCGCTCCAGTTCACCTATGGCTATAAAATTGTGTCGAACCAGAAATATAATGTCCTCGAAGTCGGTATCCAAACCGCGATCCAGTTTGCTGAACGCAATGCTGTACGGATCGGCAACGTAGACTTCCAGATTCCCAAATTGGCCGACGCGGATACTGCGTTCCTCGCTCCCCTGTGGCAAAGGGACAAACTGCTCTATGGGAACAGCCTCAACGTGGATTTTCATTTCTTTGGCAATCTGCACAATGGACTGATGCAGTTTGTTTGGGTGGATGTCGTCGCCGACGAAGTCAATATCAATGGTCGAGCGCAAGCTCCCCAACAGGGTTAGCGCGCTTCCGCCGACCAGAACCAAGCGGGATGAAGGCGGAACTCGTTCCCCCATGCTTTGTAGAATGGATTGGAGTTCGTCGTTGTCCATGATTCAATTCTCTTTGTATTCCAAACCCTTTTGCCAGACTTGCGCGGCGTGCCGGTAGGTGCCAAGCCAGTCGACTCGCGCGCCGCTCAATTTCCCATGACATTTTGCCAGATTGCGCAGGTTTTCTTCGGGGTCATCGGTGAGATGCAAACCCAATTCTTTCGAGAAGTGATCGGGCAGGGACGCGCCGCGCGGCCGGTATATTTTTTGAAGCCAGACCGCCGCGCTGTAATAGCATTGGAGCGTGAGCCGCGCGGACGGGTTGAGTTTTTTTGCAACTCCCCGGACGCGCGCGGCAAATTCGGGATGTTCGAGAAAGATGGGAATGAGAGAAAGTCGCAAACGAGATTCTTCGCTTTCGGCAAGCGCGGCAATCAAGCGCGCGGGCTGTTTGCGCAGGGACTCGTCCTTGCGTTCCCCTCCCATGATAAAGTTGACATCCAATGCGCGCAGGGCATCGACAAGTTGGTTGCCTGTGATCGGGATCATAAACGGATTATATCTTATGCGCGCGTTTAACGCTTTTTCCAGTCTCATGCCCGGCTTTGAACGGACGGCGGGGTGGGATGATTGTCAACAAGAGACGCTTAACGAGTCACGAAGTATCGGTTTCTTTCTGGGCATCCCGGCCCTGTTGAGCCTGCCCTTCTTCCTGTGCGGCGGGCTAAAAATTGGGTACGACCTGCTGCTCTTCCGCGAGTTCCGCGCGGTCAAGCCGCCGGAGGAGGGGAAGGGGTGAAGATGAGCCTTTGCGGCGATAAAAGACGAAGTTCCTGCGCAGTGCGGGAACTTCGTCTTTTGATTTGTAGACTCAATAATTTGGTTCCAAACTGAACTGTTCTTGTTTAGAACAAAATTGTTCAGGTTCTATAGTATTCGAGTTCTACCGAGCGTATCAGCAC